>CAZEAL010000029.1:0-6111 GCA_964510265.1 uncultured Candidatus Saccharibacteria bacterium | reverse complement strand
GCAGGTATTTCTACAATAGAAATAGGGAATTCAAGTATAACAACTGCAGCTAGCAGATTAGATTTCAATGGTACCGACTTTGATGGTGTTACGGACGGTGGGGCAGCCGAAGCTGATATTTCAATTGACTACACAAATTCAGGTATCACCAGAAAAAACCAGTCAGAAACTATAAGCAACGACTGGACTTTCTCTATAGCCGAAACCGAAGACTTAGCAATAGATGTAAGTATTTCGGGATCAAATTCCGGCCAGGGTGAAAAAATAACTTTAACTAACTCTTCATCCTCAGGAAGTCAATATGGCTTGTATGTAGATAATGCAGCTTCAAGCGGAACAACGGACGCTTTAGTTGTTATAGACAACTCAGATACCGACACTGCTGTAACCACGGGTCTTCAGTTTGTAAATGCTGGCGGTGGTTTTACCACAGGTATAGAAATTACCGGTGCTGCCACCGACATCTCAACAACAAACAATGAAGCATTAACTCTCGCGGCAAATGGCACTGGTGATATCGTCCTTAGCGCTGATTCTGATACTGCAATAAACTTTGGTACAACCAGTTTTGCTTCCTGCGATTTTCTAGGGACCAATTCATCCGGCGATGTAACATGCAGCACAACGGGATTTAATGTGGTTTCTGCTCAAAATACAAATAATGCCACATGGGCTGATGATGATACTACCGAATTGTGGACTACTGACGCCAACCTTCAAATTACAGTATCAGCAGGCAGTGAAGTGTTGGTGATGGCATCGTATGTTACAACTGCTGTTGACCCCGGTTCAGTGGAGTTATTTTTAGGTGCCCGTATAGATCAAAGTGGATCTACATCAGCCTGTGCTGACGGAACAGGTAGTACAGTTGGTGTGCCGTTCCAGGGAACTGGTACTGAGGCGGCTGCTAATGATCCTGCAATTTCCGTGACAGGATCTGTAGTGTTTGTTGATACAAGTACAAGCGCAGGTGGTACATTTGAATATGAAGTGTGTACTGATGGCAGTTCCACGTCAATTGGTGGTGGTACTTGGGTTATGGATATAATGGAATTGACCTTAATTGAAGTAAACGATGCCGGTGATTTAGCAGAAATTTATCCTACAAATGACCCCAGCTTAGAAGCCGGAGAAATAGTAAGCCTTGAACCGGATGGGAAAATAAGTGTTCAAAGGTCTTCGAAAGCTTATGACAAAAATGCAATTGGTGTAATAGCTACTAGACCGGCTATGGTAATTGGCGGACGCGACGGGGAGGGGATTGATGGTAAACCGGTAGCACTTGCAGGTCGTGTGCCGGTAAAAGTTTCAACGGAAAACGGACCGATTAAAAAAGGTGATGCATTAACTTCCTCGTCTATTCCCGGGGTAGCAATGAAAACAACGAAAGCAGGGCATATTCTAGGTGTGGCCATGACAGAATATGACGGGAAAAGTACAGGTACAGTAATACTATTTGTAAAAACCGGTAATTACAATGGAAGTAATTTAGCAGAATTAATAAAGGCTCCGTCCGATGTATCCCAAAAAGATGTAGGAAGATTAGCTTTACAACATTTTGTAAATCAAAAGGAGCAGTTTACAGAAACACCTGAATTGTCTGAAGTCGTCTCAGATAGGATTGCAGCTGGGTTAGAAATCATAACACCATCTGTAATAACCCAAAGCCTCTTAGTGGATAAAATCGGAAGCAGTTTGGAAAATAACATAACTTTAAACCTAAACGAAAACGGTGAATTTATACTTACGGATGCTGCTGAAGAAAAGGTTATATCTTTTGATTCTTTGGGCAATGCTTACTTTAAAGGGGTTCTTACCGCCGGAAAGATTAAAGCTGAAAATATTGAGGGTTTGGAGATTTTAGCTGATAGGTTTATATCAAGTACAGAAGTTGCTCAAGAGTCCACGCAATCCTTTAATAGTAATGCCCTTAACAGTAGTGCGGAAGATTCTCCAAACAATACTTTGGATAATTCGCAAGGTCTAACACTGGATAACCTAACTGTAAGCCTTGACCTTAAAGTCCTGCAATCCTTAATAGCAGATGGTTCCTTAACAGTGTTAGGCCCAACCACCTTAAAAGGAGAGTTGCTGGTAGAAGGCAAATCAACGTTTGGGGGAAATTCTGTGTTCAAAGAAGAAACCGAATTTGAGAAAGACGTAACCTTTAATAAGAACTTGGCCGGATACGCTGTGGTTAAAAAAGGTATGCGCAGAGTCAATGTAAAGTTTGAAAAAGAGCTAGGTCAAAAGCCGCTAGTTACGGCGAGTCCGCTGTGGAATACATCTGAAGAGTTGCTGAATATGGCAGAAAACGACGACATACTTGTTTTGCCAAAACAGGATTTCATAGTAGCAAATGTTTCCAAAAGCGGATTTACAATTTTATTGCAGGAAAGCGCCATTATAGATATGGAATTCTCCTGGATCGCCGTTCAGGTTTTAGAACCTACTACTTTCGAAAGTACATCCCAGGATGCTAAAGCCAACATAATTGTTGAAAATCCGGAAAGTGTGAGCGAACCGCAAAGATTTGAGATGCTACCCGAAGACCAGCTGAATTTGGATGAACTAACCGACGAAGTCAGCTCATCAACTCAATCAGCTGACCATACCGTCTTCACCGATTCCAATTCAGTAAATTGACCTGATGCAAAGACTGCTTTATTATCTGGTGTGATATGAAAATTAACTTTTTAAATAAAAATAAAATTTTAATAGGATTTTTCGGTCTGGTTTTCCTTGTGACGTTGGGTTCAGCTGTTTATTTTTATGATCAGAATTTAAAACTTAAAGTTACTTCGGACGAAACAGCGAAAGAGGATAATCAGAAGCTTTTATCGGAAGTAGGTAAAATTATTGAATTACCTTCAAATGAATCTCCTACCGTTGCAGTTGTGTCCGACAAGGAAAAACTAAGCGGAAACGTCTTCTTTAAAAATTCCCAGAACGGAGATAAAGTATTGATCTTTGCCGAAGCTAAAAAAGCGATTTTGTACAGGCCGTCAACAAAAAAGCTTATTGAGGTAGCTAATATTAATCTGGCTGACACCAATGGCGTTGTAGCAGGGTCAAAAGATGAAAATGTAGAAGCGGCAGCAGTAAAAATGTCTGTTTTCAACGGAACAAAAGAAGATAATATATTTCAGGATATTGAAGACAAGCTAAAAGAGCAGAAAATAAATGCGGAATTTGTTACTAAAAGAAACGCATTAAGAGATAACTATATACAAACATTAGTTGTTGATTTAACCGGGGAAAGCAGCGAATCTGCCAATCAAATAGCAAAAGCTCTGGATGGGCAGGTAGGCAGCCTTCCAAAAGGTGAGACTAAACCCGAAGGTAGTGACATTTTAATTATAGCCGGTCTGAACTTGGTCAAGTAACTGATTGAAAGTTTTTTCGATAAAATACTCTCATTAATTAATTTAATATTTTATAGGTTATTTTTGATATAATCTCAATATGAAATTTTCAGCCAGGGAGGAAACTTTTGTTCTTGTAAAACCGGACGTGTTGGAAAGAGCCTTATTCGGCAGGATTTTCCAGAAATTTGAGGACGCCGATTTAAATATTGAAGCGTTAAAAACAGTAAAATCTACCAGAGAACAGGCGTATAAGCACTATTTATATGACAAAAATCACATGAAAAATGTGGGTAAAAAAGCATTATTTGAATTCGAAAAGGAAAGTCTGAACGCTAAAAAATTACTGGGAACCGAAAACCCCGAGATTATCGGCGCTAGAATTTTAAGATGGAGCAGAGAATATATTACGAAAGTAAAAGTGGTCGCCTGTGTATTGAGCGGGTTAAACAGATTGTGGGAAAAACTAGTCCATTTGAAGCTGAGCGGGGGACAATAAGGGGTGATTTCTGCTCGGATTCAGTTATTAATTCAAATCTTGAAAGCAGGGCAATTTATAATTTAGTTCATAGATCCTCAAACATTTCCGATGCCATAAAGGAAATCGAAATTTGGTTCGGCTAAATTCCCGTATCTCGACAATTTGACAATAATCCAAATAGGTATACAATGTACTATGCGTTACAGGTGTAACATATAAATGTTACATCTTTTTGTTTGTCGCCCTGATGGGTAAATATCAAACACGCTATTAAACTATTAAGCAAGAAAACTTTGAGGGCGCGCGCAAAAAGTACTAATAAGGGAGCTTAATTATGAACGGAACTAAGTATATAACTACAACAGAATATGCTAAAAAACATGGTTTATCACGTATGCACGTTAACAGGCTTATTAGGACGGGAAAACTGCCTGCGACCAGAGTAGGGAAAGTGTGGATGATATTAGGGGAAGGCGAGCAGAGAGGCTTTGAAAAAACCACTTCTTTGCAGAAATGGAACAAATTAATTGAAGAAACCCTTCACAAAAAGATGAAAATTGAGACAAGCAAGGACAGGGAGTTGCTTTATGCCAGACTTAACGGCTTGGGTCTTCCGCATGAAAGGTGTCTGGCTTTTCAGATTAACAGATTTCCTTCCAAACATGAGTTCAGCGTGGCCGTGGGAAGAATCGGTATTCCTTACTGGCTTTCAATAGTGCCTAATCCCGAAAAAAAGGAATTAAACAGGCTTACCAAACTGGGTTTAATAAGCATTGAAGAAGGATGGAAGTATATTAATGATATTGAGGCTAAAAACGATTATAAAGTTATAGTTTCACAATATCCCGATGAAACGGATTTTAAAGGAACTGCGCTGGTTTCTAAAGACGGAAAAGGTATGGCGGAATTTATCACCGGCGACCGACATTACATAATGACCCGCGGTTTTACTTTAACCGACCCGATGCTTTTTGATCAGGACAATATTAAAAGATTTTCCAGAACAGTTAGTCCGGCCAAACAAAGAAAATTATATAATTTGCTGCGCGGAATTTACGGCCATTTGGAGCTTCAATACGCCCGTATAGAAGGAAAAAGAAAGTACACTTTTTTTGACTACAACGACGAAGAAGCCTATGTGGAAATAAATGATATATGGGGTGATCTAATTGGCTTTTTTAAGAAAAAGAGGAAAAACACATCGAGAGTTATTTGGGGTCTTCCCGCCAGTCTTGGTAGTGCAAAAGGCCGTTGTGTAGTCGTTCACCATGAAACTATTAGCTTTGTGGGTTTGGCGGACGAATTTAAAAAAGGAGATATTTTGATTTCGGATACAACTACTCCTGAAATGACGGCGTTAATGGGCAAAGCTTCGGCTATTGTGACTGATTTGGGAGGGGTTACCAGCCACGCCGCAATTGTCTGCAGAGAATTGAAAATTCCTGCAATAGTTGGTACTGAAAAAGCAACAGAAATGTTTAGGACGGGGGATTTGGTGGAAGTGAATGCTAATAAGGGGGAAATCAAGTTGGTAGAAAGAGCGGATTAGGTAGTTTAATATATAGTTACTTTGTGGATTTTGAAGGTAAAATAAACAAATTAAGACTATTCTTCGATCTTGACGTAATTGTACTATATTATAGAAAGGAGTCAAGTACTATAGGGTATTACTGGCAGGGGCGGAAGGAATTGAACCCTCAACGCTTCTTTTGGAGAGAAGAGTGATACCGTTTCACCACGCCCCTATACACTTTGTCATGATACATCACGTGTCTGCGGTAGTAAATCCAATGCCACACGCGGTATTTCTATTAATGCGTGTGATCTGGTTCTTCTTTGAAAAACCTTTTCAGGAATTTGAGCTTGGCCAAAGTTCTATGTTTGATGCATGACATAAAAGCTCCTTACAGTCAGTTTAACCGGCAAAATATATATAAATGGAGCCCACTGGCAGAATCGAACTGCCGACCTACTCCTTACCATGATACTAGTGTTTATTTGGAGCCGTTGGCCGGAATCGAACCGGCGACCTACTCCTTACCATGGAGTTGCTCTACCAACTGAGCTACAACGGCCTATCATAAACACTAGCTCTACCAACTGAGCTAAGTGGGCAAAAGTGAACTTTTGTAGATCTAATAAACCCTAAACAACGCAAAACCAATATGCAAAAAGTATTTTAGCAGATTATAATGCCCTTGGTTATGTAGTTCCTACCTAGCATTTCAAATGATAAAAATAAAAGGTATTTTAACCGACGGGCAG
>CAZEAL010000028.1:0-2850 GCA_964510265.1 uncultured Candidatus Saccharibacteria bacterium | reverse complement strand
GTGACTTCTGTTTTACCTTTTATAATTATTTAATGATTTAATGTATTTAATTCTGAGTAATTACAGGGATTTTATTAAAATTATTATTTATACCCGTTAGTTGATCATTTTCATATTCTTCATATTTTATATTTGATCTTAGATTATTATATTGGGACGGGCTCAAGACAGTAGGAGTAAATTTATTCCCTTTTTCAACTAAAACTCCCGTGCCACTCCAAAAATTTATGGTGGATCCGGAAACCGATCTTACGTGAATAGCCCACCCGCTGGTGTAAGTATGTCCTAAAGTAATCATGTGTTTTTTGTCCCATGGAGCCGGATCGGCAGACCAACATTCAGAGCAAAACGCATCGTGGCCTAAAACCGCCTCCAAAATGAGGCTTTCAGAGTTTTTTTCGTTTGTATCAAATAATACGTTTCGTTTAGCTCTAAATAATTTGTAATCCCGAACATCATTGGGCAGATTTTCCCATTTCTTTCTTAATTCTTCTTTTTTTATTGCAATCTGCCGTTCAATTTTATCTCTTGGTATTAAGTCGCTTACTCTTGAAAAATTTAACTGTAAGTTTTCCGGCATATAACGCCTATAAAATTCTATTAATTTTGTAAGCTGACTATCATATAGATCGGTATCTTTTATTGGAATTCGATTTACCTTTTCTTCGAAGACCGCGACAGAGATATATTCTAAAATAACGCCATGTTTATAGGCTTTTGCAATGGGTTTTAAATAATCTCTTATAAAAGCTATATTAAAAACTTCAGCCCAGTCAATATTAGGTGCAGTTGGTAGATATGGATTTTTTGTTGCACCAAATGGAAGTGTGATATGAATTGGGATTTCTTGGTTTAAACACAAAGTTATTTTATCTATAACTTTTTGTCTGTAACCTTCATCTATAGAAGTAGCGCGGTATTTTGAAGAATTTAATTTATTGAAAATAAATTTATTTAAACCTTCGTATTGAATAGTTTTTTGATCTTCTGAAGAAAGTTCATAAGCGGAACCATTTTCAATATTATTTGTAATGAAAGTTTGTATGCTCATTTTTATGGTGGTGGGAAAAGGGATTTCACCTTTATCTGACGCGTATGAAACGTCAATGCTGGTATTTGCACTATCCCACCGTATTTCTGGGTTAATATTACTATATCTATAATTAACTTAAAATGGCATAACGAGTGCTATTATTTATATTTTTAGAACAAAACCTTACGTAATTGTAATCAATGAATCTGAACAATAAGTGGGGATCTCTGTCCTTGGGGATTCCCAGCCTGGATGTTTGTATAATTTTTTCAGGTTTGTATCCTGTGTCAGCTATGTATAATTCGTTTTTTCGGAACTGCTTTTTATCCCAATCCCCCACTCTTAGATTTAACGACGTGCACAATAACGTTTGTCCTGAGCAAAGTTTTTCAATAGGCTTTAATTTATTTTTTAGAGAGTTTAATTTTTGCATGATTTTTATCATTTCGTTGTAAATTTCCGCATCTTTATACGGATATCCGGACTTTATAAGTACTGCGTTTCCTTCACCTTTTGTGCTTATATTAAAGGAATCCTTGCCTCTTGCGTAATACATATATATGGTACCCGGAGGCATAAAAAGCGCTTTTCGTTTTTCTGTGTAACCAAGTGAAGCATGACTACCCTTTTCTTTAAGATAATAGGCTTCAGTCTCGATTATTTGGACAGCCAGCCACATTTTTTTGTATTTGTGAAAAATTACTTTTCCTAAAAGTTCTTTTGCTACTACTTGGGCGTCCCGATTATAGAAACTTGAATTTAAAATTTTAATGTTTTTATTTTGTCTCATTATGGTGATTTTATCACTAAGAAATTATTAAAATTTAATTTAAAGAGCAATACTGAAAAACTTAGAGAGCCCCATTTAATAGGAGCTCTCCAATAGTTTTATCGCTTATTCCTGTCCAAAGTAAAAATCGTTACCATTGTCCCATCATATGTCCGTCATGGAATCCCTTCATGAACATTTTGTGTCCAAAACCAAAAAGAAGACTAAAATCGATTCCATTCTCTTCTGCCCACGTTTCCATTTCTGTCCTAATTTCCTGCATTTTTGTTCTTCTTTCCTTGGGAGTTAAATTCATTAATTCCTCTTTTTTACTGTGCCATTCTTCTAATTTGGCAAGTACTTGGTACTTTTGTTCGGAAGTGATTTTTCCATCCGTTACTGCTTGGTCAAGCCTTTCACTTATATTTTGTTTCATTTCTTCCTGCCTTTGGTTTTTAACCTCTTCTATTACCTCATCAACTTCAGCGGTGTTTAGATTAAACTTTTCTATAAGTTTTTGAATCAACGGTGGATAATTAGTATTAGATTGAGCATAAGCAATGGATGCACTGCTAGCTAAAAATCCTAATCCAACCGTTAATATCATTAATGAACTTAAAATTAAATACTTGTTTTTTATCATGTTTACACCTCCTTTAGAGATAATTATTTATCGATTATTAATTTACGTAATATTTCTGAGAGGATGCTGAACGGTTGAAAATAAATCGTAAATGTTTACGAAATAACTTCTGTAAACATAGCAATTGTAATTAGTGTTAATGTATAATGAGCTTAATCACAAGGAGGGTAACATAGCACACTTAATGCACGTATTTAAGAGGACCCACATAACAAGGTGGGAAGGAAAAAAGAAGTACGCGCTGTATAAATGTGTATGTGGGGCAGAGGAATGGAGGCGGGTGTGACAGAAAAACACACGCATGTGTTTAAAAGGACAAAGGAGGTGAAATGGGAGGGAGTTTACAAATACGTACTCTATAAGTGTGAGTGCGGCGCAACCGAGTGGAGGGAGCAGTTGTAAAGA
>CAZEAL010000027.1:0-5093 GCA_964510265.1 uncultured Candidatus Saccharibacteria bacterium | reverse complement strand
TTCTGTACAGGCTCTCATGAAATCCGGAAAAATACAAAAAGTTGAGGGTAGTTCTATAATTTTCGAGGTTTACTACTCCTTTCACAAAGAAAGACTTGATAGTCCCAAAAACAAAAAAATAGTAGAGCAAGCGTTTTACGAAGTCTACGGGTATAAACTGAATGTAAAGTGCGTAATGAGTGCTGAAAAACCACCAAAAAAATCTTTGAGCCCGAAAGAGTCGGGTATATTAACTGATTACAACGTCTCCAGCCCGGTGTCATTAGATTCAGCCACAATAAAAGGTTCGGTGTTGGATATTTTTGACGGTGGTTTGCCACTTTAATTTTTCACTATTTATGTCCTCCAAGAAGCTTATTGCATTTATAACCATAAACTGGAAAAGGTACGATTTGACTAAAAAGCTTTTTATAAGTTTACAGAATTCTACCGTGAAACCCGATACATATCTTGTAGATAACTAATGTGATGACTCGAAAGTGTCCGATGTGGCTCCTTATTGCAGGGAGGTATCTAAATTTAGGGAAAACACCGGCTATTCTTTTGCAAATAACCATGTTGCAAAGAAAATAGGAAGAAACTATGAATATTTATTGTTTATAAATAACGATACACTCATTGAGCCGGATACAATTGAAATTATGCTTGATTATGCTAAAAAATTGCCACGGCATTCAGTTTTACATCCACTTAGCTTAAAATATGAAGAACCAGAGATAATAACCTCTGCAGGCTCACTAAATATACTGGGCCCCGGTGTCGGTTACAGATTTGAAAGTGCAAAATTATCAAAAGTGAAGAGTAGATTGAAGCCTGTTATGAAACAAAATTATTTGCATGGCGCTTGTTTTTTAATTAATTCGAAAGATTTTTTAGATGTTGGTGGATTTGATGAAAGGTTTTATATATACCATGAAGATAACGATTTGAGTAGAAAACTCAAAAAGAAGTTTAATTCAACTTTTTATTGTATAACCGAAGCTGTAATATATCATAAGCACCATGGTTCGGAGCCGTTTCATAAAGAAAGGCATTGGTATTATACAATTAAAAGTATGGCGTTATATTTAACTGACAATAACGATTACAAGAAAGTGTTTATCGGATTAATTTGCAGACTAGCAAACCTGCTTTTGTGGCCATTTAAAACCGACAGTAATATAAAAGCTGTGCGAGCCGGACTTAGAGATTATTTGGAGGGCAATTTTGGAAGGAGCGAGATATATCGCTAATCTTGTGAGATAATTTTACCGGTTTATGAGAATTCCTAAATCAATATTTAGATTAATAGAATCATTCGAGAAACTTCCGGGTATAGGGCCAAAAACGGCTCAAAGGCTAACATTTTACCTGCTCCATGTTCCTCAGGAGGAAATGGAAAGATTTGCTTCTGCTCTAGTTGATTTAAAGAAAAACACTAAATTATGCAATATCTGTAAAAATGTTGATGAAACAGAGGTGTGCAGCGTTTGCAGTGATCCTGCACGCGATAAGAACACCATAGCTGTTGTCTCCGGCCCTATGGATGTTTTTGCGTTAGAGAAAACCGGGTATAAAGGAGTTTACCACGTTTTGCACGGACTGATAGACCCATTAAATAATATCGGACCCGAGGAAATATTTATTAATGAGCTGATTAAACGTTTAAAAAATGAAATAGTAGGGGACACTGAAGTAATTATGGCGACAAGCACTAGTATGGAAGGGGAGTCGACAGCAATGTATATTGCCAAGCTTATCAGGGATTCAAATATTTCAGATAAAAATATTAAAATAACGAGATTAGCCCGCGGACTTCCCGTGGGCGGGGATGTGGAATACGCCGACGATATAACTTTAGGCCGCGCTCTGGAAGGAAGATCAGTTATTTGAGAAGTTTTTTAGCGGTAGTAAAATTGGCTCTTTTTGGGCTATAACCTTGTGTTTTGAGTAATAAGAAAATACAATACAGGCATGTCCTTTAAACTCTACGATTCTATGTCAAAATCTCTCGAGGATTTTGAACCGATTAACCAGAATTTAGTCACAGTATATTTTTGCGGTCCCACAGTATATGACTTTGCTACAATAGGGAATTTCAAAACTTATACTTTAGGGGATATTTTAATCAGAGTTTTAAAATTCAACGGATTTAAAGTTAAATACATTATGAATCTAACTGATGTCGGTCATTTAACAGGTGACAATTTGGGAGACGCCGATTTAGGTGAAGATAGAATTGAGTTGGCGGCTGAAAAAGAAGGAAGAAGTGCCCGTGATATAGCGAACTACTATATTGAACAATTTTTACGCGAATATGAAAAAATAAACCTGACAAAACCACTAAAGTTTATAAGAGCCACAGACTATGTTAATCCAATGATTGAATTAGTTAAGACCCTGGAGCGTAAAGGATTCACATATAAAATAAACGATGGAATATACTTCGATACTTCTAAATTTTCTAAGTATGGTCAGCTTTCGGGACTTACTGCAGAGAGTATTATGGAAGGTGCCAGGGTTGAACCAAATCCTTTAAAAAAGAATCCTAATGATTTTGCTCTTTGGAAGTTTTCACCCCAGGATAAAGTTAGATGGCAGGAATGGGATTCTCCATGGGGTAAAGGTTTTCCGGGCTGGCATATTGAGTGCAGCGCTATGATCGCGAAAGAATTGGGTGAAACAATTGATGTGCACGGAGGAGGGGAAGACTTAAAGATGATTCACCACCAAAACGAGATAGCACAAAGCGAATGTGCAACAGGGAAACAATTTGTAAAATATTGGGTGCATGGTGCTCATTTACAGGTGGACGGAGGAAGAATGGGCAAAAGTTTGGGAAATGCCTATACAGTTTCAGATATTGAAGCAAAATCTTACGATCCATTAAGTTTGAGGTATTTCTATTTATCAGCTCATTATAGGAGTAAGTTAAATTTCACGTGGGAGGCTCTGCAGAACGCCCAAAATTCACTCAAAAAGCTTTATGACATTATTGGAAGTTATGAAGAAGGCGGTGAAGGCACCATAGTGGAGCCTTATTTATTTAAATTTATGGAAGCAATCAATGATGATATGAATATGCCTAAAGCTTTGGCAGTAGCGTGGGATTTGTTAAAGAGTGAATCGCCGGAAAGTTCAAAAATAATGACTTTACTGAAATTTGACGAGGTTTTTGGATTTAAGCTCGAAAATCATGTAGGGTATGAGATTCCTCAAAAGGTCCAGGATTTGGCAAAAATGAGGAATGAATATAGAAAAGCGGGGATCTGGGATAAGGCAGATCAGGTGAGGAAAGAAGTAGAGTCGTTGGGATTTGTGATTGAAGATAAACCTAGCGGTCAGTTTAAAATTAAACGCAAACTATAATTAATTAAACTTAAAGTATTTAAATAAAAATTATTAGTTGGTTCTTAACCATTTAACGCTATAAAGCCCGTATAAATCTCTAAGCTGTAGCAGATACTTAGGTTCATAAATAAAGCTTTCGGAAGGAATGTTTGAATTATTGGTACCTTGCAAAGTTCTTTTAAATACAAATTTATTGGCAGAAAATACTCCGTGCAATTCCAAAGTATTATTTGCCTCACCTTCAGTCACGTTATACGCCGTGTCAAAATTTCCGTCAGTCATAATTGCCGCGTCTATCAAATCTACTGATTTGTGTATATTTACATTTCCACTTACTATAATAAGCAGGGTTGAACTTAGAGAGATGTTCAGTTCGGCGTCAATGGTTAAATCCCCGTCTATAAATACTATTTGATTAAAAACGGCGCTGGAAAATCCGGTCGGCAAAGCCTGGTTATCAATAGTAAAATTCCCGTTTATTTTATAAACGCCCGTGGATGAAGTTAACTCTCCGTTAGTAATTGTAACTTTGTTAGTTAAGGTATTATCGAAATCATCGTAATTTATGGTTGTAGGTGCGGGTGAGTTTTTCATTTCCCAATTTCTGGAGGAGCTGAAAAAGTCAATTAGAGTGCCGCCAACTTCGATTAAACCGTCTGTGTTATCCTCGGCAGCTTCGGAAAGCATATCTATGTTTGTGTTGGACCTAACGCCTCCTTCTCCTACAACGCTAATCCACGGCCCGTTTATACAAAAGTCTTTTGTAGTGGAGTTTCCGGCCATGTCCTCGGAATAAAATCGCACTACTTTGCATGTTTTCCAGTCGTTGTTGCAAAAATCTGTTTTTTGAGTGAGAAGATATGCGGATTCAACGCCGGGGATAAAAGGTGGAGATATTAAAGTTACCCATTCATTTTGTTTCCAGGCGCTGTTGCAATTTAACAGATCGGCGAATTTACCAAATGATCCGGGATTTTTATCAGTCATGTATTGATATTTATCGGTAAGAGTAGATATACCAGACGTAGGGTCTTGCACGTTAGTATAAACATAAAGCTGGTGGTCGTTTCCAAATAGGCCTCTAAAAGCTCCTGAGTTATTCCAGTTTCCCGGCGGTGTCTGATCAAGCTTGAAGGTAATACAATTCTTTTGGGGAGTAGTACAAAAGTAAGTTTCGGTGTTTCCTGCGAAATCTACGCTGTAAAATTCTACTTTGCTATCTTCATTGTCTGTTCCTACGGTAAAAGTGGTTGTAGTTGGAAGTGCCGCCGAAGATATTGATACTGCGTCAGCCAAAACGGTTCCCGCTCCAGTAAACCCGATATCCATATAAACACCTATAACATTGGCAACGTTTGTATTAAAATTCAAAGTTAATTTAGTCCAATTGACAGTTCCGCTTAAAGAAGTACTTTGACCCATTAATACGTTTGTTTGTGCTCCATATTGATCCTGAGTAATCGCGTAAATTTTAAAATAAGCACTTTCATTCACATTTGAGGTTTTTACCCACGCTGAAGCAGTCATATTTTCATAAGAATTGGCCACGGCGAAATAATTTCTATTATTTATTCCCTGCCAAATACCGCTGCCTATAGTTGAAACTATTTTTGCTGAAGCTATTTGAAAGTCCGGCGCATATTGAGTGATATCTTGAGAATATATTATTTGACTGTCTATCAAGGTTGCATCCCAGCTTCCTAGTCCCGAGGTAGTTCCTCCTGGCGTTTCAAATGAGGGGTTTTGAACTAAGTTTAATGTGT
>CAZEAL010000026.1:0-17317 GCA_964510265.1 uncultured Candidatus Saccharibacteria bacterium | reverse complement strand
CCCCCGCCTGCCGTAACATCGGTTCGGACGATGGCTACCGCAGTAGCCATGACAGAAAACGCAAAAATTACGAATAATCCTATAACAACGAAATATAATTATGATACTAAATACATCACAATAGAGGTAAAATTAGCTATAGATGAGTAAACATTCTGACCTATTAAATAATTATGTTTCATCCGTATCCACTAAATTTTCCCATGAGGAAACAAGTGAAATGGGTTACCGTACAGAGTTTGAGAATTTGATTAAAGATATTTTCGAAGAAATTAATGTCAGACGTATAGATCATGACGCAAAAGCAAAAGACGGAAACAAGCCTGATTTTGCTGTATTAAAAAATGATATTCCAATTTTATACATAGAAGCAAAAGATATCGGAGTTTCTTTGGACAAAGTCGAAAAATCTGAACAAATGTCTAGATATTATGGTTACACCAATTTGGTTTTGACCGATTACCTTGAGTTTAGGTTTTACAGAAATGGTTTGCCATACGGAGAGACGATTAAAGTAGCTACTTACGATACCAAAAGTCGGACAGTTAATTCACTTCCTGAGCAATACGACAACTTGGTGAGAACACTTCTTGAGTTCACACTTTCTGAAAAGGAGCCAATTCGATCAGGAAAACATCTGTCAAAAATAATGGGTGGAAAGGCACAAAGAATTAGAGACAATGTAAAACAATTCCTTGCCACCGATTCTGAAAAAAATGTAATTTTGAACAAAGTTTATGAAACCATAAAAAGACAACTCGTCCATGATCTCACCAAAGAAGCGTTTGCTGATATGTACGCCCAAACTCTAGTATATGGACTGTTTGCTGCTAGATATTATGATTCATCGCCAAATAACTTCACAAGATTTGAAGCACTTGATCTTATTCCCGCATCGAATCCATTTTTGAGACATTTTTTTGACCATATAGTTGGAGCTGATTTTGACAAGAGACTTGAATATATTGTCAATGAGTTGTGTGAAGTTTTTTCTCATGCCAATGTTTCTGAATTAATGAAAGAATATTTCAAAACCGACCTTTGGGGAAAAACACATAGAGGGCCAGACCCAGTCATTCATTTTTACGAAGACTTTTTGAAAGAATATGATCCAGATTTGCGTAAAAAAATGGGTGCGTTTTACACTCCCCTACCAGTTGTTCAATTTATAGTTAGGTCAGTAGATTATCTTATTAAAAAGGATTTTGGATTGCCGGGCGGACTGGCAGATACTTCTAAAACAACGAATGGTTTACATAAGGTTCAAATACTTGACCCTGCGGTGGGTACTGGTACTTTTATTAGCAAAATTATCCAGAACATATATAAAAACTTCGAAAAGGGGTCAGGGCAAGAGGGTCGATGGCATCAATACGTTTTACATGATTTACTACCTCGCATTTACGGATTTGAATTAATGATGACTCCGTACACGATAGCTCATCTAAAATTAAGTTTGGCGTTTAAAGAAACTGGTTTTAAGTATTTTAATAACCAAAGACTGAGGATTTATTTAACAAACGCCCTTGAAGAAAGTACAAATCAAGAGGGGTTATTTTCTGCTTTTGGTCTTGCGGATAGCATTGCTGAGGAATCTAAAGAAGCAGCAAAGATAAAAAACGAAATGCCAATAATGGTCGTTATGGGCAATCCTCCGTATAGTGTTAGCTCTTCAAACAAAGGAAGGTGGATACAGGATTTGATTAAGGTTTATAAAGAAAACCTTAATGAGAGGAAAATAAATCTTGATGATGACTATATAAAATTTATTCGCTTTGCTGAGCATTTCATTGAGAAAAATAAATCAGGTATTGTGGCAATGATTACGAACAACTCATTTATAGATGGACTAACACACAGGCAAATGAGAAAGCATTTATTAGAAACATTTGACGAGATATATATTCTTGATCTTCACGGAAACGCTAAGAAAAAAGAAAAGTCTCCCGATGGAGGAAAGGATGAAAATGTATTTGAAATTCAACAGGGTGTGTCAATAAATATTTTAGTGCGTAAAAATAAAGAAAAGAAAGAACATGGAACTGTTTATCATTGTGATGTTTTTGGAGAGAAACAAGACAAATATAGATGGCTTGATGAAAATAATTTGAGTACTATTGAATGGAAAAAACTAGAATGTTCATCCCCATACTATTTTTTTGTTCCAAAGGATTTTGATCTTGAAGACGAATATCATCGAGGATTCAGTATTGAAGAACTAATGCCATATTACAATTCTGGGATTCAAACAAAAAACGATAGACTAACCTTGAGCATTGACGAATCTGACCTAGATAGAGTCATCGAGGATTTTCAATCTGAAACAGTAGAAGCGTTAAGATCTAAATATAAACTTGTAGATACATCAGGTTGGAACGTAAAGAGCGCGAAGGACAGTTTGTTAAAAGATTTTGAAAAAGTAAACATTTTATACAGACCCTTTGACATTAGACACAGTATTATACAAAAAACTTCGGGGGGCTTTATAGGTAGGCCACGATATGAAACAACAAAACAATTCCTTCATGAAAATCTCGGTCTTGTAACAGTTAGGCAACTGAGCACGTTTGGCTTTCAGCACGTATTGGTAACCAAATCGATGATTGAGAGCGGAGCGATATCACTACAAACAAAAGAGTGGGGATATATTTTTCCGCTGTATGTCTACGCAGATGATGGTTCTAGAGTTCCGAATCTGAGTGAAAAAATTATACAAAATATAAAACAAACCGTTAAAGAATTTTCCCCTGAAGATGTATTTGATTACGTATATGCCGTTTTACACTCATCTGTCTATCGACAAAAATATAGTGCCTTACTAAAAATTGACTTTCCGCGTATACAATACCCAATTAGTGATATATATTTCAACAAAATGGTTGAATTAGGAAGAGAATTGCGAAAGATACATTTATTTGAGTCAGAAAAGATTGATCAGAATCTGGTAACCTATCCAGTCTCTGGAAACGATACTGTTGACATGTATGAATACAAAAATAATAAGGTTTATATAAATAGCGATCAATATTTTGGGGATATTTCAGAACTTGCCTGGAATTTCTATATAGGTGGCTACCAACCAGCTCAGAAATGGCTGAAAGATCGAAAGGGGCGAATCTTGACAAATGAAGATATTGAGCACTATCAAAAAATGATTGTTGCGTTAGTAGAAACGAGTAGGTTAATGAAAGAAATTGACGGTGTATGGTCTCGAGAAAAATAAATGGAAGATAAACATATAAAAGCCAAAGAAGATAGTAACAAGTTCACAGATGCGATACTTAACTCAAAATCCAAAAATAAAGTTGTGGTTGCTGGACCAGGGACAGGAAAGACATATCTATTTCAAAAAATATTAGAGGGAAAAAGGAAAGCTTTAACGCTTTCCTTTGTAAACTCACTCGTTGAAGATTTGTCTTTAGGGCTATATGGTTTATCAGAAGTAAAAACGCTACATGGATATGCTAGAAGCGAACTTGGAAAGAATTGTGGTGATATAAAAATATTTCCAAAATTAAGTATGGTGATAAATGAAGATCACATAATTCTTCAAAATGAGAGTGTATTGTTCGACGAGTTATTTTACAACCGAGAAGATGAGAGTAAATATATTGAATTTTATAAAACGAGGAGGAAGTACTATGGCAAATTTTATGGCTATGCTGATGTAATATACGCTTTAATCAAATACCTAGAAGCGAATAATGATAAAGTTCCAAATTATGATAACGTTCTGGTGGATGAGTTTCAAGATTTTAATAAATTGGAAATTTCGCTGATAGATTTATTAGGTCAGAAAAGTCCCATATTACTCGCAGGTGATGACGATCAAGCACTTTATATAGATCTTAAAAAGGCCAGTCCTGAATTTATTCGCACTAGATATAGTGAACAATGTCAGGAATACGAATCTTTTACCCTACCTTTTTGTCGTAGATGTACCCGAGTAATCGTTAATGCGACAAACGAAATAATAAACGGAGCAAAATCTATTGGGTTGTTGTCTGGAAGGATAGATAAAAAATACATCTACTACGACGATCCCACTAAGGACAAAGAATCAGATAAAAACCCTAAAATAGTATATCGCCAGAAGTATTCCAATAGCATACCTGACTATATAGAAAAACAAATTCGCCTCCTAGCCGAGGAAAATAAAAAGGAGTTTGAAGTGCTTATTATCTCTCCGACAAATGGAAAGTCGAAAAGTATAGTCTCAAAGCTAAAAGAAAAAGGACTGAGTAATATCGAGAGTAAGGATAAACAGGAAAATGAAAATCCTTCATTGTTAGACGGGCTCATCCTCTTATCTGAGGATGGTAAGGGTAATTTGGGGTGGAGAATAGCCATCAAACACCTAATCACAGATTCGGAATTTTCTGATTTAATCAAACTTACAGCGGAGAATAATCCAAAAAATATTATTGACCTTATTTCTAGTTCTAAAAAGAAAGAGGTTTTGGATCTATTAAAAACTTATAAACAGATAAATAATGGGCAAAAAGTAGCTGATGAAAAACTGATTAATTTTTTCAATAAAAATGAGATTGATCCGATGAAAAGTGCGGTAGATCAGTTAAGGACGAAATTATATGCTCGAATAAAAACTGGAGATCCTGGGATACGAAAGATACCTATAAAGGCTACAACTATTCAAAGCTCAAAAGGCTTATCCTCTGATTACGTATTTATAACCCATTTTGATGATCAATATTTTATAAAAAACAAAGATAGGTCAGTATCTGACCAAGATATTTATAACTTTTTAGTGGCCTTAACTAGAGCCAAAAAGAAGGTTTTTCTTATTTCATCAGATACAACAAGAACTCCAACTTTTCTAAGTTGGATAAAACAGGACAATATTGATTCGTCTAATCGAAATTAGATTACATGATTATTAAGTCGAATGTTGACTTTAGTTTATCAAAGATACCCTTTTCGTCATTATTTTTTCTTAGATCTACCAACTCTCTTAAATCCTTGTCATCTAGAGGTATGATATATCCCCGCTGATCCATTGCTGTGTCTTTACATCTGGTAATAAACAAGCTTTTATTCTCAAATTTTCGACAAACTAGTATGCCAAACTGACCTCTGCTTGGGCCGAAACGACCAGATAACTGATCAAGTTCTGGATTCCCTACTTCTTTGCCATAATTTTTACATTCGATAAAAACATTTGGGGCTGAATAATGTGAACCTACCCATGAAAAGAAACCAGAACCAGTAATAATATTTGTATATGATATATCAATTCTTTTTCTCCCTTCGTGAAGTATGCTTTGTGAATTTGGAGAACACAAACTGGGATAGAACAGGGCTGACAAAAGCTGTTCAATCGCAACTTCATAGTCATGAGAGGTTTCAGTGCCTGTGGGAATTGCCTCGATTCTACTAATTAAACCTTCCCAATTTGGTTCTGGGATTTTTTCTATTTCTGAAATTTCTTCTTGTGTTAAGGGTTTTCTTGGTAACAGATTTTTACCCCTACGGTATCGATCAAGTATTTCAGGGTGTTTTTTTGTGAGGTCGCCAATAATCTTCTTCCCCGACCCATATTTCTCCTTTAGTGACTTTTTAGTAACTCTCATTGTTTTGTTTTTTAACAACTGTACAAGTTCCGATTTTGCCGACATCTCCACTTCTTTTAAGTATTCCAGGATATAGTCGTTGTAATATTCACCATCGTCATAGTCCATTTTCTTTCTGATAATTATTTTAGGTACAAGAATGAGACGTCTCCCTGAGATAGTGGGAAGCTTTACCAAATAACTGGTCCAAAAATGATTTTTATGATCCCAAATAGGACCAGAACCTACCTCCTCTGTTGAGATGGCGAGTTTTGCGCAAATTTCTTGAGTATAGGAAATTAACTGACTTCTGATGATATTGGTAGTCATATCGGAAATAATATCCGGCCCAATTCCCTCTATCATTAAGATAGTATCCTCTAAGTCTTCTAGTAGTCCACTCTTTACAGCCTCGCTTGTAATCAAAGAGTTCCAAATTAGTGTTGCTCGATCATGACCTAATGCTTTCCCTCTTGATTTGCCTCCTGAAAAACCGAGATGGGTTTCATTTGGCTCATGGAGAACCATTAAAGCTTTTTTTGCTTTATCTGGATCATTTTTTATATCGACTAGTAATTTCCGAAAAAAGTCCTGAATAATTGAAACACACTGATTCCCCCACTCAGAAGGTAGTAGACGAAGCGCTCTTGGATCTATAAACGCCTCCGTATCGTCGTTTACATCAACATTAACAAAATCTAAAGTCGGCTGATCCTGGTTTAGTTTAAAATACTCTGAGACTCTCATTTGCGCTGGATTATACTCCGAAATTTTTCCGAATCAAATGTTTGTTATTTACAGTTCGGGGATTTTTGAAAACCTGCATGGACTGCTTCTTGCTCAGAACAGAACCACTGTTCACCTAGATATTTTTCGACCACAACAGAATCGTAATAAGCACAGCTAGGCTTTAGATAAAATTTCCGATCAGGACTTTTCTCATCTAAGGTTCCTTTTATTTTACATTTTGGGTTTTCAGGTTCTTTCTGATAACAATCGTTGCTGAAGATACCAATTTTGTTTTGTCGAGCAATCCCTCCCGCTTCTTTGATCTTCTCTATGTTTTGGTCGTATGCTCTAATGTAAACAGCATAACCACCTTTGACCATGTTCAGATTTATATATGTTCCATCTTTAAGAAATACATCGGCGACAACTCTTCCATAGTGATCTGCTTGTAAACCAGTTAAGCGAACTTCTTTGCCTAAAATCATTTTGGATAATTCGTCTTTGGATTGCTCACTGTAACAATTACCAATCTCTGGAGCATTGATACCATAAAGGCGAATAGGTTGGCGATTTTGAATGAAAAAAGTATCTCCATCGACAACCTCGACTACTTTGTCGTAGACGATGGATGAACCCCGGTTGAAATAGAAATAAGCAGAAACAAACGATAGAAAAATCAAAAAGGGAACGATAAATGACTTCAAATGCAGGTTTCTGGCTTTGGGCACTGCTTTCAGTATAGTACAGCTATCTAAGGGATAGAACCGACAAATTCTTTATTAACCTTAGAGTGAACGAATTAGAAAACTCGAATAAATTTCTTGATATGAATTGCTTGACGTAAAGAGCTTACTGTATATAACTGTCAACAGATTTAATGTGATAAATATTATTCCTAATAAGAAAAGATATTTTTGATAGTCAGAAATGATTTGAACATTTAATTTTAATTTTCTAAGTATTGGCTCTAAGGAGTCAGATATCTTTTGATATTTCTTAATCTCGTAATCTAGCTGATTTTCATAATGACTAATGCTGTTTTCAGCAAACTGTATTTCGAATTTGTTTTTTATCTGGTCAACATTACTTAAAATCTCTTTTAAATCTTTTTTGTCGGAAACTAACCAATCTTTATCCATTTTTGCATCAGAATATATAACAGTTTGTGGTGAAAAAAGATTAGAGAGAACAGCACAGATCATCGATGCACCTATAAATAAAAAGCCAAGTATTGTTAGTGGCGCTGCTTCAGGTAATCCTAACGATGCAAATATTGTTAGTGTTCCTCCAGAAATGGTAAAGAGAAGTTTTTTAAATTTATCATCTTCTCTCCAAACTTTATGTGATTCTTTGTAATGTTGTTTTAACCGACTACTTATTGTATTGGGAAAGTCGGACAATCTTTTTTCCCAATATGGTTTCATTGATTCCTTAAATGATTTTTCTAGTTCATCCATACAAGCTGAATTATACATAGATGAGTACCTGCGAAACAGGCACTATGGCCGACAAGCCAATGTTGTCTCAATGTTGGGGAATTAATTAAATCTAAACGTTTGGATAATTGAGTCCGTGGTTTCTTTGTTCTCTTGAGTCGGTGGCATGGTTGAGACTGAAAATAATTTATTTCCTTTCAAAATAATAATTACATATCTAGTTTTTGGTCCGAGAATTAGTCCTTCAATTCCTGCATAACCACTAATGGTCGCCTCTTTGATACTACTCGGTTCCATTTCAGTCTTTAATCTATTCAGATCTGTTTGGGTTGCATCTTTATATTGTTCGTATAAACCATACATTTGATACTCAGGATTGTTTTCTGGACCTTTGCTTAGAAAGAATCCGGCAGTTCTAACTTGACCCTCATTATCTGCGATTTCTTTGCGATAAATAAGATCTTTTGGATGGCTGAAAGCTAAACCGATCTCTTCGACGGATTCTTCTTGAAAGTCTGATTGAGAAGGACTGGACACTTTTGGTTCATTCCACTTCCACACAGCTACTGCTAATGCGATTAGTAAAGCAATAAAAATTAGGCTTAAGAAATTTTTCTTTTCTGTTTTATTTTTGGTCATTTTATTAAAGTATATAACTTTGCTTTTTAATACACGACATTGTTCTTCTCCATGTGCCGGCGAAGCAGGCACTTGGCCGAAAGGCCAATGCTGGCTCAATTCTTAAATATCAGATAGTAAAATTTTCTCCTAACTATCTGATATTTATATGGCGAGGAAGTGCAATCCATCTGGATTGCTTCGTCGTTGCACTCCTCACAATGACGAATTTGACGAGCCATATATTGAGAACAGCTTCGCCACAATCACTGGATGTGATCTTGTGGCGAACATAAAGATGCGACAGCGATTGCTGACGCTTGCTCGTAAGAGCAATCATCCCGACCGCAGTCGGGATACAATATTGGTGGCGCGCAAGTGGTTCCGCCGGCAGGCGGTGGCGAACCGCGACAGTCGAACTTCTTTACCTAGAAGCATTTTTGTTAATTCGTTTTTAGATTCCTCACTGTAACAATTTCCTAGTTCTGGGGTGTTGACACCATAAAGACGGATGGGTTGGCGATTTTGAATGAAGAAAGTATCTCCATCCACGACTTCAACTACTTTATCGTAAATAATTGCGGAACTTCGATTGGAAAAGAAAAAGAATGATCCAAGAAGCAGAGAGATCAAAAAAGAATGGGGCATGGCTTCCAGTGTAGGTTTTTGGTTTTGGGCACTAGATTAAGTATAGCTCGGAATCGCCTATATGATCCTGGTAATATGTCCTGGCATGCGCGGAATCGTCTTCCGAAGGCCATATTGTAGTGCTATAATATAGGGTATGTTATGGGTGTATTATCGATATTGCCCTGTCGAGCGTCCAGAGGTGAGGCCAAAATGGTTCTCTAAGCAACTGGGGTTAGTTAGTTTTGCCCAAAGCCTGAAGCAATATATTTCCTCTTTGAGATCAAATGATGTCAAGTGGGCTTTGTATATAGACCGGTTTGAAGAACTTAATTCTAATGAAAATGAGTTACTTGACAAGCTGTTAAAGGAGTTTGATATCAAGATAGTGAAATTGGAAACGAAGAGTAATACCAAAGCATATCAGTATGTTTTAAACGAAGCCTGTCTAGCCGATGACAAGGATAAAATCTTATTTGTAGAGGATGACTATCTCTGGCTTCCTGAAGCTATTCAGGAAATGAATCGAGCAATGGATACAATCCAATTTGTGGATTATCTAACCCCGTATGATCATCCGGTCAGGTACGATTTTGGTTATTATGGTGGAGCCGATTTACCTCATTGGGAAAATAGAATTTTTTTGAATGGAAACCGACATTACCGTTCCCAAGAATCGACCTGTATGACATTTATGACAAGAGGCAAAATAATCAAACAGGATCGAAATTTACATATGATTTACTCCCCTGAAGATAAAAAGTGCCCAAGTGACAGAGAGTTATTTAGGAGATTGCAACATTTGGGTGGTTACACTCATAATAGAGATAAAAGGAGACTTCTTCTCGGCCCAATGCCTTCCTTGGCAACCCATGTGCACGAGCCGTTTTTAGCTCCTATAATTGATTGGGAAAAATTGGCAAACGCAACTAAGAAAGAATATCAAAAATTGATTAATAGTTTATGACAGCAGAAATGATATATAGCCCAAAAGAAAGACCGGTAGTAGCAAAAAATATCTCTTATTCATTAGAGAATGGTGAAGTTTTGTTGGAAAATATAGAGCTTTCGATAAAAAAAGGCGACAGAATTGCTTTAGTGGGTAAAAATGGTGCTGGAAAGTCCACCCTAATGAAGATACTCGCTGGGATAATAAAACCTACCTCTGGATCAATTGACTATTCTTCTGTGGCTTATGTAGATCAACTTGACGAAGGTATTTCTGAAGTAGGAGATAAAACTCTTATGGAATATATAAGTTCAATAAATGATGAATGGTGGCTAATCCAGCTTCATTACGAGAAATTATTCGGGAAAGAAATGCCTGACCTAAGTAGAAATCTAAAACATTTTAGTGGTGGCGAATTCATGAGATTAAAAATCGCGATAGCTACATATAAAAATCCGGAAATTCTATTATTAGATGAACCGACCAACCACCTCGATATCGTCTCAAAAGAAATACTTCGAAAATTTATTGATCAATTTTCTGGTGGTGTCATGATTGTTTCACACGATGTCCATTTTATTAACGAGGTAGCAAAAGAGGTGTGGGAGTTGTCTGATCATAAACTGACAAAACATGGCGGAAATTATCAAGACTATCTACAACAAAAGGCAACTGAAAACGACGCAAGAGAAAGACGGTTATCAGAGTCGAGACAAGAAGTAACAAAGGCTAAAAAAGCTTTAGCTAAAGAACAAAAAAGGGCTGCCAGATCGAGAAGAATCGGAAAAAAGCTAGCGGGTGACAGAAGTATGTCTAAAATTGAAAAAGGGTATTTCAAGAATAAATCCTCTGCCAGTGCGGGAAGGAAAGAGGAAGAGTTAAAAGAAAACATTGAACAAGCATCAGAAAAAATTGAAGCAAACTCTGAAAAGAAAAAACGGGTAGCCAGAATATCTATTACTGAGGGCGAAAATGTTCGTGGCAAAAGATTGTTTAATATTCAAGAGGGGGTCTTATCTGTTGATGGCAAAAGACTAGTCGAAAGAATCAATCTTTTGATTAAGTATGGTGAAAGATTATCGCTGGCTGGTGAAAATGGCAGCGGAAAGACATTGTTGATTAAAGCGATACTGGAAAAAGCTGGAAGCATGGCTGAGCTAACTGGGCAAGAAATATTTAGATCTCCAGATTTTTCAGGACTGTATATTAGCCAAAGATATGATCAGATAGATCGTGAAAAAACATTACTTGAAAATATGTATTTAGCTAATCCTGGTATAGATATGCAGGTGGCAAGGAAGGCCCTCGGGAATTTGTTATTTAGCGAGAAACATGAAGTTGAAAAATTGGCAAAAACTCTTAGCGGTGGTGAAACCGCTCGATTGGCTTTTGCGATGGCAAGCATCGCACCAGTGGATATACTAATTCTCGATGAACCAACTAACAACCTTGATGTCGAGACCATTGGGATCATTACGGGTGCTCTAAAACAATTTGCTGGAGCCATTTTGGTCGTTTCCCACGACATAGACTTTTTGAGACAGATCGGTATAGAAAAATCGTTCTTAATTAAAGATCAAAAATTTACCGAAATGAAGACCAACCCGTCGGATGATGGCTATTATGCTGAATTGCTTAAATAATAATGAAACCTGTTGTTATTTTATCTGGAGGGGTCGGATCCAGGATGGAAGAGGTTGGTAAGTTAATTCCTAAGTTTTTACTACCCGTAAACTCGGAAATTTTATTATTGAGAACACTGAGACAAGCTCATGAAGCTGGTTATGATCGCGTAATTATTTGCACAAAAGAAGAATATTCAGAAGAAATGACTAACCTTATCGATCATTTTGAAAACGAGGATAAGAAAATTGATATTATTATTTCTCAACCAACTTTGGTTGATTCACTGAGAGAAATAGAAAAACTTCTTCCAGTCCAAAAAGAATTCATATTAGTGTTGGGAGATATTTTCTATGTTGATAATCCATTTTTAGGATTAATGAAAAAAGAGGGTAGTGGAGATTTATTAGTTGGAAAAAAGATATTAGACGAAACGGAATTAACTAGGGGAGGAGTAATAGAACGGGAATATGAGGGTAAAATTAAGAGAGTAGTAAAAAAACCAACAACCGAAATTAAGCAAGGAGTGAGGTGGTCAGGGATGGCCTTGTGTGGCGAAAACTTTTTTTTGGACTTAGACGAGCTTGCAATAAACATTGCACCTTCACAATTTAGCTTGGAGGATATTTTTGAATATAGAAATATAAAGTATCACAATAGTCAGATTAAAGATAACACTGATTTTGTAAATATTAATTCTCCATATCATCATATTTATGCAAATTTAATGGCACTTGCGTACAATAATCCGATTGATGAAAAGGTGAAGAATGTGGTTTCCCTTTGTGCTGTAGAAATACGAGATTTAATATTGCGTTCAGGTCAACAACTATGAAAATTGTTTTCATTGAACCAAATTTGAAAACTGTGTCTGGTCATGTATACGAAGCGACTAGAGCTTTATTTAATTATATAAAGAATCAAAATGAACCTCAATCTTTTTTTGTTAGTCATAAGGACGCCAATAATGACGTTATAAAAAATCTGCCCGGAATAATTCCTGGATATAGCTTGTCATGTTTCGAAGGAGGAGATGATGAAGTAGTAATCAGTAACCTAAAGAATTTAGTTAAAAATCATGACTTAACCAAAAACGATGTCATTGTATTTTTAACTGGACATCTAAGAGAAGTGAGAGTCACAAATGAGATCGTTAAAAACAACCTAAATTCTCCTCAATTCATAATTCAGATTCATCAATATTATCCCCCGTTCCCTGAAGCAGACATGATTTTAGACGAAGATGTAAACGGAAAATTAGAAAATGAATACAGAAAAATATTCAACAAAATTGACCATAATAAAGTTAACATTGTGATAACCCCAGTAAAAGCCTTAGCGGATAAAATATTCTCTGTAACAGATTATTTTCCCAAGTTGTTTCCAGTTCCATTTGCCTCAATGCAATTTCCAATAAAATATAATGCAGATTCGATTAAAATTGGATTCTTTGGCGACGGGAGAAAAGAAAAGGGCATCTTGGATTTTATGCGCTTTGTCGATGTGTCTAAGAACAACGAGAGATACAATTTTACTGTTCAGATACAAAATCCTCGTGGATTTTCAGATGAAGAAAAAGCAGAGCTAAATAATTTAATAAATAAAATTGAAGTGAACGAGAATGTGACTATTTTACGAGGCCCTCTTCCCTCAAGCGAATATTATAAAAACCTATGTAATTGTGATATTGTTTGCATACTTCACGATCCTAAACATTACAGTATTAGACTATCAGGAATTGCCGTAGAATGTGGAATTTTGGGAATTCCTGTTATTGTGAGAATCGGATCGAGTGCGGGGAATTGGATTAGTGAAGAAAAATTGTTCGGAGAGCTCATTCACAACGATGATTTTGATGGTCCGATAAAGAGATTACATTCTAAAATTTTAGAGGTTGAAAATGTGAGGAAAGTAAATAAACTTTCCGAAAAATGGAAGAGCGAATATTCAGCAGAAAATTATTTTAATAATTATCTATTACCTCTAATAACAGAATGAGTAATAATAAGCCAATACTAACAGTGGCTATCCCTACTAGAAATAGACCTGAATATCTAAGGCAATCTCTAGATAGTGTTCTTAATCAAGACTTTCAAGATAGGAGAATTATTGTGATGGATAACGCTCCAGATATTGACGTCAAAGACTTGGTGGAGGATCTGGGTAAAGGCGAGGTTGATTATGTCAAATTCGACGAAAATCTAGGGGTAATTGGAGGGTGGAACAGAGCCATTGAAGCTTGTGATACTAAATATTTATCTATTTTTCATGATGATGATGTGATGCTGCCAGGATTTTTAACTAAGTCAGTAAATGCATTAGAAGAAAATCCGACCGCAATGATGAGCTATACACAAGCTAATAAGGTCGACCAGAAACTCAATTACATTTCCATATGGTCAGATTTATATCCAAATGAAGGATTGATTAAAGGTCAAGACTATTTGTCTTATACGATTGAGAGGGGATGCTGTGTAACGATTGCTCCTACTGTGGTGTTAAGAAGGGACGTTTTCGATAAAGTTGGACTTTTTACTGACGAATTATGCTACAACTCGTTTGATTTTAATATGTGGATAAAAATTGCAAATGAATTTGACCTGGTATTTACCAAGGAAATTCTTGTAAATTACCGTCTTCATGAAAAGCAAATGAGTAAAGAACATTGGTTTACAAAAGGATATCCAACAGGCCGGCTAGCAACGATGATTGAGTTGATCAAAGGAGTTTCGTTATTGCTTCAAAAAGAAGACATAAAGAAAGATGTCGACAAAACTACTTTTTTAGTACATAAAATAATGGAGTTCAACAAAGCAGCGGCTGGTTATGCCAAAAATTTAATTCAAGGTATTTGATACTCAATTTTTGTATACAAATCTATGAAAAAAGAATCTAGTAAAATTTTTAAACTGCTTCAGTTAAATGTGCTGAACTTTGTCTATTTTGATAGAATAATTGACTTGATTAACAAAGAGAATCCAGACATCGTTACATTTCAAGAAGTTAGTGAAAATAACTTAATGCGATCAAGTTCGTTTGCAGACACATCTGCCTATACCGGAAAAGATTATATTCAGGAACTGACTAACAGAACAAATCTTAAATACGGCCATTTTTTTAAGAGTTGGGGAGTTAGTTTTGGCAATAATTTGAAATGTAATTGGGGTGTTGGAATATACTCTAAGTATCCAATTGTTGACTACAACTATTTTTACGATCGTCAATCTCCGACATATTACATTTCAGAGAAAGATCGAGATCCATTTTTCATGAGTGAAGATAAAAAAATAAGAGATGTTTATTCTATGCAGAAGCCTTCGGTTTTCGCATGCGCTCTTTTGTCGGTTGATAATGTTTTAGTAAAAGTTTATACAGGTCATTTCGCAATAAGTGAACTATGTACCGAGACGCTTCAAAGAATAAATCAAGTTAAACAGATAATAAGCTTTATAGATAACCAGAAACTTTTTCCCACAATTATCTCTGCGGATTTCAATATGACTGAAGATGGTCTGAGCATATCTACGCTGAAGAGCAAATATACATACTTAACTCCTAACATAAAAAATACTCTTGATAGGAAAATTCATCCCGCATTTGACCAGAATAGAGCAATTAGGGGCTTAGTATTTGAAGATCTTAAAGTAGATCATGTATTTGGAAAAAAAATTAATTTAATAGAATCCTACACAGATGAAGATTCACACGTTTCTGACCATTTACCTGTAATTGTAAAATTTGGAATAGACATATGAAAAAAGAACAATTTAAAGAACTACGGAGGAGCTGTAGAGAAAATATATTAAAAATGACATCGGAAGCTGGATCTGGTCATCTAGCGGGTCCGCTTGGAATTGTTGACATATTGATCTATCTTTATCACGAAAAAATGTCAGAAAACGATGACTTTATTCTATCTTGTGCACACATGGTACCGGCACTTTATAGCGTATTAAACTCTAAAAACATTATTAGTGATGCAGAATTATTAACATTGAGGAAGTTTAAAAGTCGATTGCAAGGCCATGCTACAAAAGACGTTAGCTTAAAAATACCCACGACTGGGGGAAGTCTGGGACAAGGAATTGGATATGCATCAGGAATGGCTCTATCAAAAAGGATTAAGGGAAATAAAACGCATACATATTGTTTGATTTCAGACGGCGAACTTAATGAGGGTAGTTCTTATGAAGCTTTGTTATTTATTAACAAGTTTATACTTTCTAATCTGACAGTAGTTGTTGATTACAATAACATTCAACAAACTGGGTTTGGTGAAGATATTATGCCCCTACCCAATCTCACAAGATTCTTCTCTTCTTTTAATAATTTTTCTGTAATTAATTGTGATGGAAATAGCATTGAAAGTATTGAAGAGGCGTTTTTAAAACTAGACAAAGAACGTCCGAATATCATTATTTGTAAGACAGTAGGCGGAAAGGGTTTAAGAATGCTTGAAAATAATCAGCCATATCATTCGAAAGTATTAACAAAAGATGAGCTTAATATTATTATTGGTAATGAAAAAGAATGGACATTAAATTAACTGATAAAAAAGTAACACGAGATGGTATGGGAGAGGCTTTAATTGAAATATTTCAGAGTAATCCTAACGCTATAGCCCTATCCGCTGATATAGGGGCAGCTTTTAAACTTGATGTGGTAAAGAGTATTTGTCCCGATCGATATATTGAATGTGGAATCTGTGAACAAAACATGATATCTGTTGCGGCGGGGATGAGCTACGCAGGTCACGAACCAATATGTGGATCATTCGCGGAATTTTTGCCGATGAGATGCCTTGACCAGATTAGAGTATCTGTATGCATGAATAATGCTAATGTAATAATGATTGGAGGTCATGCCGGGCTATCATATGGCGGTGACGGTGAAACAATTCAAGCGTTTGAAGATATTTCAGCGATTAAATCATTACCTAATCTACACATTTTTGTGCCATCAAATGCGAATGAGGCCTACGAAATGACCAAACTTGCTTTTACAATTAAAGCTCCAGTGTATCTTAGGATTACTCGTGAAATTGAACAGAATTTTGAATTGGAAAATAGGACAAGTTTAATTAATAATAAAATTAAGTCTGGTGAAAAAATTGGGATAATTGGTAGTGGTCCGTTCCTATATAAGTCATATTTATTGGCAAAAATGATTGATGAGTCAACGGGCATTAATCCAAACGTTTACAACTTATCGTATATAAAGCCATATCCAGTAGAATTCATTAATACGATTTTGAGTGAAAACAAAATTATCATTACCCTAGAAGATCATCAATTAAGCGGAGGGGTTGGCAGCATTGTGACGGAGGTTGCTTCAGAGAATAACCCCAAACCGGTACTGAGATTCGGTATAAATGGTCGTTTTGGGGAGTGCGGAACACGCGAAGAAATTGACAAGGAATTGGGTGTTGATCTAGACACATTGCTTAAGCGGTCATTACAGTTCATTGATAAATTTTTAAAATTTAGTAATTGACCCTAATTAAGTGCCTGCGAAGCAGGCACTTTGGCCATTTGGCCAATGCTGGCTCAAGTTTTAAATACCCACTGATAAAATGGTTTCCTAATCAGTGTGGTGTTTTGTGGCGAAATCGATAGTTTGAGCCATCCAACACTCTACTATTCATGTAAAATGGCCATATGGCAGCCCCAATAACCCACATTGTTTTGGCAGAAAAAGTTTTTAATAAATATTTTCCAGGTCGTGATAAGAAACAATTTTATGTCGGCACTAGTTTTCCAGACATT
>CAZEAL010000025.1:0-5658 GCA_964510265.1 uncultured Candidatus Saccharibacteria bacterium | reverse complement strand
AATGATTTTATATAAGAAGACGCCACCATAATTGTCACAATTAAAGATACTAAAGTAAGTACTAAAGAAATGTATCCAACCATTCTATTTTGTGAACTGGGACTTTTTAAGTATTTAAAAAACCAGTATAAACCTAATGGTGTGAGCACAATACTCAAGAGATATATCTTTACTTTTTGAAAAGAACTTAAATCCTCACTTTTCATAACAAATTAATTTTACATTATTTAGTTAAAGTTTTGCTATAGAGATAACTTGAATTATAGAAGATTCCGCGTATCCCCACGAATTGTATCCATATATTTCAACTGGTGAGTCAAGATAATCATCTATTTTGTAGAAAGCAGCATCTTGAGGTGGAACCAACTGAAGTTTATTAACATATTGAGGCCAACCCGAAGCATTGTTTTTAAGTAAGTATGGTTCGTCGAAATAAACCCAGTACCAATCTTCTCCTAATTCCAGCTCTTCGGGTATTTTTTCTTTTTTTATTACACCCCTGACTGTAAATGTATCAGGTGTATATTGTTCAGTTTGTTCCTGAGAGGATTTTTTGGCATCACCCGGTGCTACAGAAACTTGTGTGATCTTGTTTTTGGATTCTTCATGTATTTGTAAGAGTCTTTGCCCAATCAGATAATTTTGAAATACGTTCACTGAAGAAAATATTAAAAGTAATACAAGTAGCACTAATACAAACTTATTACTGTGCATATTAATATTCTAACATTTCAAATCAAGAATTTCTTAAAAACTTACCGATATTTAAAACAATCTGGTAGACTCTTATTAAAATGTTAAAATTTATATCCGTATTCAATAAATACAGGAATATTTTTATACTGACATTGGTGGTTTTTATACTTTATTTAATAAACTTACCAGTAGACTTCTCCAAAGATCTTCAAAATGGTTTGTATAGGAGAATGATCACATCCAATGATGTCATTCCTAATACTTTCTTACCGTATGTTTTAATTAGAGAAAGAACTTTTAATTTCGTCTCAATCTATACCACCTTAAAAAATTTTGATGAAGAAGGGATTCAGGGAACTCCTTATTATTTAATCCCCACACCAGATGGGTATGTCTCTTCTTATCCAATTTTAACCGGTTTGTTCGCGGCTCCAATTTACTTTATTCCGATGATCCTAAACAAAATACCCGAACTTACTTATCACGAAAACATTCTTAAAATCGCTTTACTGGGAAGAGTTGCCGCATCTTTTTACGCGGCGCTTTCCGTAGGTATTTTTTATTTAATTTGCCGAAAAATCTCAAACAACAATAAACTTTCATTGATATTCTCCGTTTTTTACGCATTTGGTACAGGTACTTACAGCATTTCAAGCCGTGGATTATGGATGCACACAATCTCACAATTACTCTTTTCTATAACTCTACTCATTTTACTATTTAAAAAAGACAGCAAGTTTAAATATACATTCCTTGGTGTTTTACTGGGACTTAGTGTAATTAACAGACCAACAAGCATTGTTATAGCCGCAGTTTTGACATTTTATATCCTATTATATAAGAGAAAGTATTTTTTTAATTATTTAATTGGGGTGCTTCCTTTATTTCTAGTGTATTTATTCAGCAATTTCTACTTCTACGGTTCCGTAATATCAGAGGGATATTCATCTCGAGACGCGGCAAATGAATGGACGGGGGATTGGCTGCAAAGTATACCGGCATTTTTATTCAGCCCTGCCAGAGGATTTTTATTTATATCTCCGCCTTTGCTATTAGGATTTATCGGCATGTATAAAAAAATAAAAGAAAAAGACAAACTTTATACATTCATAGCGATCGGATACATAGCTTCGGTGTTACTAATAGGAAAATGGTACGCCTGGCACGGGGCAAACGCATTCGGTCACAGAATGCTGGTGGATTACTTACCATTCATCGGGCTATTCTCATTTTTAATAATAAAAGACCTGAAAAAAAGATTGCTTGGTGTAGTAATTGTATTAATCGTTTTTTCCATATACGTACACTTCAATGCTGTTGTCAACAGAAAATCCAGATGTGACGAAGTTCATAATTGGAGTTTTTACTGCCTAAAGTGGCCTGATAGACCGGCACAATATTAAATCGAAACAACACTAAATATAATTAAAACATGATAAAACTTGAGGATTAATTTGCACTCTTGAGCTCTATTGTATCGTTGTTGGATAAATCAGTTTCCATAACAAGCGCCCCTACTTCCGAACAGTAATATTTATACTCTTTTGCTTCAGGGTCTAACGGAGTCCAGTCATACGTTTTTACGCAGTCATTATAAGTTCCCAATCCAATCTTAACCGTCTGTTTTACAGCCAGTATTTCCCTTGAATCCTCTGCAATTCCCTTTGCATATTCCTGTCTGTATTTATCTCCGACCTTTTCATCCGCTTTTATCCAAAATCCCGGTTGGGCTCCGTTAATACCAGCCAGCCATGCACCGGAGTGGTCTTTTAATTTACCGTCTTCATAATTATCAACATCCTCGCCAAAATACCACACGTTGCCATTAACATCCTGTGCTAAATAATCCTTTGTAGATTCAATCAACTCACCGTCTACCCAAACCTTGTCCACATAAACCAACGTCTTTACACCCAAAATTTCTTTTCTATCTCCCGGAATAGTAATCTCAACTCTTTCTAATCCGTCTTCGGTCTGACCTTCATAAACAAGTTTTCTGCCAACAGGAAGCTTAAGATATTTATTCGTAATATCCAAAACAAATAAGGCTGGATCAACATTTGCAGGGTCAATTTCCTTTTCATTAGTATCTATAAAAGTGGGTGCGGGCGTTGTAACAACTTTGGAAAAAGCACTATCATCCGGTCTAGGATTTTCATCTGATACATTCAAATTTTTATTACCCAAATTGTCGGAAACTTGAGTATTTTTTTGTGTTAAGAGAAAAGCGGCTAAAGTAACTAAAACCAGTAATCCAATAAAAACAAGAACGGGTTTCTTCATAGATAGATATTCACAAATATCTTATAAAAAGTCAAATCTTAATTAGAGCTCTTTCACTTCAGCATTTAAAACAGTTGTCGGAATTACAGGTTTGGAATTCTCTCCGGATAAATTTGCAGCTACTTTATCCGCGGCAATTGCATCAACAACTTCCATTCCGCTTACGACATGTCCAAATATCACATAATCCTTGGAAAGTGGTTTATCTTGATGCATTATAAAAAACTGGCTTCCGTTAGTATTTTTACCTCTATTAGCCATTGCCACAGCACCTCTGGTATATTCTCCTGTAAAAGGCTCATCGTCAAAAGTATATCCGGGACCGCCCGTACCATCTCCGTTCGGATCTCCACCCTGAATCATAAATCCTTCAACTATTCTGTGAAATATCGTATTGTTATAAAATCCTTTTTTAGCTAAGGTTACAAAATTATCTACCGTTTTAGGGGTTTGTCCCGTATTTAACTCAATTGCAATATCTCCTTTAGAGGTTTTTAATGTCACAACATATTTTGGTCTCACTGAATTGCTAAGCATATTTTGATCAGAACCGGTAGATTCATTCAATACATTAATACTATCATTGGATTCGGATGTGCTTCCGTTACTCCCGGTATTTTTACCGGAATATTTATTAACAAAAACAAATAATAACAAAGTCCCTATAATTAAAAATAATCCAAGTTGTACATATTCGTTTTTCATTGAGACATTATACAGCAATTACAAATACTTTTTAAAAAATTCCACAGTATTTTTCATTGCCTGATTAAAAGTATTACCGGTAATATTATGCCCTCCACCAGAATATTCCTTTAACTCATGAACAATTTGTGTTTTATCAAGAATTTTCATTAGGTTACGGCTATATTCAATAGATACTACATCGTCATTAACAGCGTGATTTAGCTGAAATGAAGTCGAAACACCTTCTAAATAATTAATCGGCACTAACTGTTTCCAAAAATCGCTCTCGGAGTTAAATTGACCGTACGTTTCAAATAATTTCATTCTTCTTTTCCTGCCGGGGGTGTCTTCACTCGGTGGCTGATACGAATTATCGTTTATCCCATACTCCTGTAAATCTTTATAGGTATAAACTGCTCCCGACCACATTACCACAGCAGGTATATCTTTTTTAACAACCGCACTCCTAAAAGATACATTTCCAGCCATACTGTGACCCCAAAGCCCGATTCTTCTCGGATCCACAAAACCTATGTTCTGAAGTGCAGAATAGGCGTTTAAAACGTCGATCACATAGTCTGAGCTATAATAACCTCCTCCCGGCTCTCCTTCCGACTTTCCGTGACCTCTTAAATCTATCTTAAATACTACAAATCCGTTTCTTGCCAGGAAATCCACATAAGATGAATAATTTACCAACGTTTGATACTGGGAAGGCGGAATGTATCCGTGAATAAAAACAACGGCAGGCCAGCCGCTTTCTGGTTTGGTACTAACCGGCTGTGTTAACAAGCCATAAACTTTTAATCCATCCGAAGAATATGTGGTTAAATAAGATGTATAACTTGCATTTTCCGATACTTTTTCCATATTACCCAAGTTGCTGGAATAATCTCTGTTTCTTAAATAGGGGATTGTTAATTCTTCAAAAGGTATTGGAGTGGAAACTATATCTTCAGTTTCGGATTTATAAGAAGCTGTAATATTTTCGGGGTTCTTCTCGATATTTTGGTTTACTAATACAAGTATTAACACTCCCACGATAATAATTAAAGTCAGCTTTTTTAATAACATAATTTATACTAGCACACGCCACAAGTGATAGAATTGAATAAGGATGAAATCCGGAAATATTTTAATAATTTTAGTACCTGCATTGATATTATTAACCGTAATTATTGTTATAAGATTATTAGTAAATGGCGGGGAAGATACATGGATCTGCCAAAACGGCGAATGGGTAAAGCATGGAAATCCTTCTGCCACAATGCCTAGCACTTTATGCCCAAAGTTAGAAAACGCATCCGAAAAACAGCCCGAACCTATTGAAAAACCAGCAGAAACCACCGAAAGCACACAAGATATAAAAAATCTTAATTATCAAAAAGTAGCTATTGAAGAGATCGGACTTATAATGAATATTCCCAACGGATTTTATTTTAATAAAGAACTGGCTATGAATTTAACAACAAATCAACCCTATGCAGTTAATTTTACAGTTCAAAATTACAAAGACAGCCCGACCGAGACAGAAAATCCATACCAATTATATGGTATTTACCAATGGGACAGTGAAAAAATTTCTTTAGATGACTTTAAAATATCGGATTTTACGCTTATTGAAATCACTAAAACAGTGTTTGAAGTTGACGGACAGCCTGCTATTAGAGGGATTATTAAGGGAGAAAGATCAAGATACTCAATAAATATACTTATAAACGGATACATATTAAAGCTCGCAGCAAGTGGAGAAGAAGTATTCTCTAAATCTATTACCGACAAAATTGTTGAATCTTTTGATTTTAAATAAATAAATGTTTATAAAATAAGACTGCGCAAGCCTGAAATATGTTCGAAGCTTGCGCACAAAGTCTCTTTCTCGAGGTCGAAGTATCTTTACAACTGCTCCCTCCACTCGGTTGCGCCGCACTCACACTTATAGAGTACGTATTTGTAAACTCCCTCCCATTTCACCTCCTTTGTCCTTTTAAA
>CAZEAL010000024.1:0-12937 GCA_964510265.1 uncultured Candidatus Saccharibacteria bacterium | reverse complement strand
TTATTTGACTGTCTATCAAGGTTGCATCCCAGCTTCCTAGTCCCGAGGTAGTTCCTCCTGGCGTTTCAAATGAGGGGTTTTGAACTAAGTTTAATGTGTCCGAAAACGAGACTTTTTGCCATACACCCTCATTAATTCTGTAGTTTATTTCTTTTACCCCGCTTTCCAGATCCGTGGCTGTTAAATCGAATTGAACAGGTGTAACGTACCAGTTATTATCACCATTTGGGGATGACGGAGTTTGAACGTAAGTGGTAGATGGGGGTGTTATATCGACTGCAAAAGCATTGCTGTGGAATAATAATATTTCAGTTAAAAAAACCGCGAAAGCGAAAAAATATTTAAATATTTTTATAAATTTAGAAGGCATTGTTTTAATCATAATATTTTTTGATAAAATGATAAAGGAAGGAGCGTAAATGTAATACGCATATTATGCGCGAAGCTATTTCTATTGCCGTAAAAAAAGCAACTTCACTGGATGACGTAAAATACTCACTATTTGACGTTTTTAAAGGTTTTAAAAAACAGGGATTTGACCGAATTGGATACGTGTCTGGGACTATAACTTCTGACGGTGAGGCAAATATTCCTAAGAATATTGAGAGATTAACTAAATTTACTGACCATGTAAGGACTATATATATTTTCCCGATTTTCTCAGCCACCGATGTTTTTGACGAAATTCTTTTTGCCAGGCTCTTTGCGGCCGGATTTAGAAACAAAGACTGGATGGTGTTTTGGAAAGAAGTTTTAGGCGCAAAAGAAAAGTTTGTGACTGATATATTTATGACTCCAAAATGGGAAAAATCGCGCGGCGCGACCGATGAGCACAAAACCGCGAAAAAGATGAAAATAACTATTAACTATATTGAATACGAGTTGTAATACAGGTTTCGCAGACTGTTAAATTGTTTTTATAAAAAGGTTGTTTTAATTTTTCAGTTGTATTTGGTGAATAATTTCGTAAGCTGTATTGTAATTTCCTATTTCACCCTGTTTAAACCATATGTTTATGTCTCTTTGAGCCTCAGTGATGTTGCTTGATCTGTGAGCTAAGTTGTACATGGCTCTGCCTCTGGAATTTGCGCTTATTATATTGTCTATTGAGAAATCGGCTCTTATAGTTCCTCTGATTTGTTCGTTGATGTAATTGCTTCCTATAATTTCTTTAGTCCTTGTAATAGCAAAAGGACCTGCCAAAACTAACGCCAGAACGGGACCGTTAATTAGGTAATTTACCGTCCATTCATAAATTTTATTACCGATTTCTGCCGGATTGTCGGAGTTAAAGCATTTTTTGGGTTTGTAGCCATAATAATTAAAAGTGTCAATCGTCCTTGTGCCCACATTTATTTTCCATTCCTTGCTGTTAATATAAAAGCTCTGAGCAAAATTTTTTGTTATGCCGGTTTTAAATTTACCTGCCACTATTTTTAATCCGTTTTTTTCAAATCTGTCTATTATTGTCCCGACCAGTCCTCGTATTATTGCATCGTGTTTTACCAGTACTAAAGTCTTTTCTGTTGTGTTCATAACGGGATTATACAACTTCAGGCTTCGAGTTTATAATGATCCAATGTCGTTATCCGTCGGAATTGTAGGTCTTCCTAATGTTGGTAAATCCACATTATTTAATGCTTTATTAAAAAGACAGGCAGCTTTGGCTGCAAATTATCCTTTTGCAACTATTGAACCTAATGTGGGAGTTGTAGACGTTCCTGACAGAAGGCTGGAAAAACTTGTAGAAGTGGTAAAAAATGAATACAGCAGTAAATTTAGAGATAGAGAAATTCCCGAGGAAATAATTCCTGCTGTTGTAAAATTTTATGATATTGCCGGTCTTGTTAAAGACGCAAGCCAGGGGGAAGGATTGGGCAACCAGTTTTTAGCACATATACGGGAAGTGGATGCCATTATTCATGTTGTTAGGGCTTTTAATGATGAAAATGTGGTAAAAGCCGGTTCGGTAAACCCTAGAGAAGACATTGAGGTTATAAATACCGAACTTGCTCTAGCGGATTTACAGACAGTACAGAAAGTATTCGGCAGGGTAGAGGCGGACTTTAAAAAATTTAAAGATAAGGAGAATACCGAAAAGCTTAATATATTGAATAAACTGGTTTTCGGTTTAAATAATGGGGAACTAGCTAGGGATATATTGGTTGAAAACGAAAAGGAATCGGCAAAAGAATTAAATTTATTAACTATAAAACCTGTAATATACGTTTTAAATGTTTCAGAAGAGGAGTTGAATACAAATGTTGCTCAATGGTTGGATGATAGTGTTATTAACGGAATAATTATATGCGCGAAGGTAGAATCCGAATTATGTTCATTTGATGAGGAAGAGAAACAAACATACATGAAATCGATTGGTATAACAGAAAGCGGATTAGATAAATTAATAAGTAAAGCCTATCAAATACTCAAACTTCAGTCTTTTTTGACAGCCGGCCCTAAAGAGGTAAGAGCGTGGACAATTAAAAAAGGCGCTAAGGCTCCGCAAGCTGCGGGAGTTATCCATACGGATTTTGAGAGGGGATTTATTTCTGCTGAAGTTGTGGGATTTGATGATTTGGTAAAAGCCGGGAGTTGGAAAAACGCCAAAGATCGAGGATTAGTAAGAATAGAAGGTAAAAATTACGTGATGCGGGACGGTGATGTGGTTGAGTTTAGATTCAGCACTTAAAATATTTATTGACCATAATAAGCACTTTTAGAATTTTTTCTAGAAAAATGTTTATTTAATATACCGCTGTCTATAAAGCTGTTTTTATTTAATAACAGAGTAAATAAAGCCATTTTAGCTACTTCTTCAACAGCAACACTGTTATGAATTGCATCTTTAGTATTTCTACCCCACGAAAAGACACCGTGGTTTGCAACTAAAATAGCCGGAATTTTAAGTATAGATGCATTTTTAAGAGTCTCTATAATTACAAGACCGGTATTGTACTCGTAATCATTTTGAATTTCTCTTTTTGTAAGCTTTCTTGTTAGAGGAATATCTCCGCAAAAATGGTCTGCATGTGTTGTGCCTAAACAAGGAATATTTTGATTAGCCTGGGCAAAAATTGTAGCATATGTGGAATGTGTATGTACTATTGAATTAATGTTTTTATATCTTTTATATAACACTAAATGGGTCGGAGTATCTACGCTAGGTTTTAGTTTTCCCTCTACAATTCTACCCTTTAAGTCTAACACTACCATGTCTTTGGGAGTTGTGGTTTCAAACTCGATACCGGATGGTTTAATTATCACAAATTTTCTATCGTCCGAAATTGCTGAAACATTACCCCATGTTAATTTGACCAAATCGTGCTTCGGCAAATCTTTGTTTGCTTTTAGGACTTGTTTCTTTAAACTTTCTAACATGGATACACAAATTTTAATCGTAATGTTAAATTTTGTAAAATTTATAAATTAAGTTTAAAATCCAGCATATGCGTTTAATGTCCAAATATTTACTCGTTAAATTGCAAAAAGATGGAGTTAATTTACGTGATTTGGTTGAAGAAATTAACCATTATAAGAGTAATATTTTACTTCCGAAGATAATTCAAAAACATACTAACTATGAATATAAGCTTATTCTTAAAAATTTGAATAGTTTAAGTTTAAACTGTGCATTAACATTTAAAGAGGCTGTGGAATTATCAAGTGAAATAACAAATTCATCGGCAATAGAGGTTTTTTTAAATCACGGGGGTAAAATAAATTGCACTTTTGAAAATCTTTTCGATGCTGCTAAAAGTATCAATTCTGCTATTTTAAGGTCCCCTAGAATTTTAGAGGAAGATCTATATGTAATTAATAAATATAAAAATTGTAAGAAAATCGATGATTTAATGGAGTTAACTGATTATTTGAAATTATCAGGCGTACATAAAGAAGAAATATTTAATTCTTTTTCCAAATTACCACCACAAAAAACTAGTAAATACATGCGGGCGGTAATTCAATGGTTTATAGGTTTTAAATCAGTAAAAAGTCGAAGGAAAGATGCAATCTCATTGCCCAAAGCTGATATAGAAAGCATTTATAAGATTTTTCTAGGAGAAAAAAGAAAGCCAGCAATAGTGGCCCATTATTATACACCTTATAAATCACCTAACCCTTTAAAAACTGCAGGAAACGGGAAAATAGACTTAGCAGAATTAGAGTTTTTACACCCCAGATTATACTCGTATGAGGTATCTAAACTGTTAAATGTACATTTCAAATGGATCGTTATAGATGAATCCTCTGAAACTGGAATTTCAGATGGTATTAGCAATAATATTCTGGAACAAAACGAAGATATTATTTCTAACTATTTAAAATTGACCGGAGCTGATAACTTTATAGAGTTTAGAAGTATGAAGAAAGATATAAGAGATTTGCTTGAATCTAAGTTTGAAGATATTTATTTGGAAAAAATACCTTTAACTAGAGTAATCGACGAACAGACTTTTAATTTGGCAATTTTTGCTTCCCACAGCCATCTATATTCAAAAGGATTTAGTAAAGATGATATAGAGAGTGTAATAAAAGCAACTTTAACAAGAAATAAAGAAGATTTGACTGAGCATATATGGGGATATGCTTATGGACTTTCACAAAGACTTTTAACTCTGAAGAGTATCAAGGAGAGTATAAAGTCTGAGATTAGGTTTAATAACAAAAAATTGCCTCAAATATATTCAGATCTTTTGATAAAAGCGACAGTTATTAGAGATCCAAGAAGACTTTCAATTCTCTCCAAAAGCGATATTGAAGATAAGTCAAGACTTCCGAATTACGGTATACCTTTATATAATCGCGGAATTTATCTAGGTGTTGTTAATTTTTGTGAAGCAGTAAAAAATATCGATAAGTTTTTAGCCTATAATATAGGAAATCAGATAATTGCTTTTGAATATTCAGCTTAAAATATATGAAAATAATTAAGCAAGTTATTCCCGCGATATTGGAAAAACATGACGGTATAGCTATAAAAAAAGCATATGCGGTACAAGAATTCGTGAAATGTATACATCTTGATATTGCAGACAGTACATTTGTTAATAACATAACAGTTTTAGACCCTAAAATTCTTAAAAAATTACCACCAAACTGTATTTACGAAGTGCATCTTATGGTTGATAATCCTTTAAATTATGTTTATTCTTTTTTGGAGGAAGGGGTGTATATGTCCTACATACACTTAGAAATACCAAACATAGAAAAGGTATTAAAGAAATTAGAATTAGTTAAATCGAAAATAGGGTTGGTAGTGGATGGTCAAACATCAATAGAGAAAATTTATCCATATATAAATAATTTCAAACATATTTTGGTAATGGGAATTAAGGCCGGTTTTTCCGGCCAAACCTTTTTAGAGTCGACTGTAAGCAAAGTAAGAAAATTGAAAGAATTAGATCAAAATGTAGTAATTAGTGTAGATGGTGGCATAAATGAGAAAACAGCCAAAAGTGTTATTAAAGCAGGGGCGGACAATATAGTCTCTGCGTCCTTTATTCATAATAGTACCGATGTTAGTAAAGTTATAATGGAATTAGAAGAATTGTTTAATATACAGAAACAGCAACTTTGAACTTGATTTGTTTAATACAGCATTGTAACATTTCCTTCTCTGTTAACACTAAAGCTGGCTCTATTTTAACTAGAATTAGCCAAGTAGACATTTGAAAAAATATCGGTATAATCGGGAAATATAGATAGGACGACTTTGTCGTCTATTAAGTGCAATATGAAAAAATACGAAATAATGACAATATCAAAATCAAAACTCGGAGAAGACGGTTCAAGAAACCTATCCAATTCTGTTAAGGATCTGATTTCCTCTTTTAGAGGTACTGTTTTAGACAATAATTTTATGGGTAAAAGAAAGCTTGCCTACAACTTGAAAGGGGAGAATGAGGCTTTCTATGATGTTATTAATTTTGAATTGGAACCAGGTGAACTGGCCGGTTTTAAAACCAAGCTTAATATAGAAAATAATTTATTAAGGTATTTAATTACGACCAAAGATTAATTTTTGGCGGAGTGGAGGTAATAATGTCAAGAAGTGTAAATAAAGTAATATTAATAGGAAATTTAACTAGAGATCCGGAGTTAAGGTATACACCTCAGGGAAGCGCAGTCGTCAGTTTTGTAGTAGCAACGAATAGGGAATGGAATATGGACGGGGTCAAAAAGGAAGTTGTAGATTTTCATAGTGTTGTAGCTTGGAATAAACTGGCCGAGCTCTGCGGTCAATTGCTTTCCAAAGGTAGCAAAGTCTATGTGGAAGGAAGGCTTCAAACCAGGGATTGGACCGATACAGAAGGCGTTAAAAAATATAAGACAGAAGTTGTGATAGATGAGATGATAATTTTGAGCAATAAGAGATCGAGTAACGGAGCTGCCCCGAGTTCGGAAGAAGAATCTCCAGCCGAAAACAATGGAGGAGAAGATATAGATTTAGATCAGGTCTTAAGTGAAGACTTTTCTAAATCCCAATAATTAAATAAAAATGGCATTAAGAAGAACTAGGGAAGTAAAAACAAAATTTAGTAGTAATAGAGTGAATAGCACGACTTGTTATTTTACTCAAAATAATTCTAAACCGGATTACAAGGATGTTTTAATACTCAGGAGATTTATCAATGACAGGGGTAAAATAATCAGGCAGTCAATTTCCGGAGTGACCGCTGAAAATCAGCGTTTACTAACTAGAGCAATAAAGAGAGCCAGATACATGGCGCTTCTTCCTTATACTGACAGACATTCATTATAATAAGGACCTGTTTTAGTCTTAGATCTCAACTAGAAATCTGATAGAATAAATCATATGCCAGTGTTATCAGTAGTGTTTGGTGATTCCAGTGTCTCATTTCTTTTTTTGGATTCGCTTACAGACTACAAATTCTATAACTTTCCATATATCTACTCTCATGAGCTATTTATCAGTCAATGTACTGAAGGGGATTTTTATGCTGAAATGCTCGAAATTGTGTGTAAATCCCTTAATAAAGATCTTAAGAATTATAAAGTCATATTAGGAGGCTATCCGGAAACGCCTTCTATTCATGTTGATCATGTGTTCGAACAGCCGATTTCAGATATTATTAATTATGGGGCTATTTATCATGCCGTCTTAATAAATAACACATCATTAATCAGCCCGTCCAGCTGTTTTTCCGCGTTTCCCACCAAATACTCAAATGGTTATTCGGACGATGAGGGTTACAAAAACGCGAAAATCAATTATTTTGCCAATTTGAATGCCTTTCCTATGTATAAACCGGGGTATGGCGAGGACCCGACATTCTTGATAGAAAAAGATAATATTGTGAGGTTGTTTGATGTTTCACCAAAGGATCCCGGCATGGAAAAAGATAAATTCATATTGTTTTCCGGAGAGAGATTTTTAAATTTGGAACAGAATGATTCTAAGCCGGTACTGCTTTGTTTAGATCTAATAAAAAAACCGGGAATTTTCCAGATTAAAATTGACAAGAAAAATATATACCCCACTATGGCCCTGGCTCAGGCTTACGATCAAACTTATGAAAATCTACTACTTGATACGGATTTTATGAGTTTATGCCCATTGATAAACGCTCCGGGCCAGAGCGAATTTTTAATTTATAGTGAAAACAGTGAGAGTAAATATATGGAACTACCACCGGATAATATTTTATTCTTGCCTGCAACCGAAAACGTTCAAATTATGGTTAAAATTAAAAACACAGTCTTAGGTAATGTTGAAAAGTACATTAAGGGCGGAACATTGGGTTTAATAGTTGATACGCGGGATAAAAGCAACGAGAAACTCTACACTAAAAAATATATTTCTAAAAATATTAAAGAATGGATTTCTATTGTGGATAAAAGTTTATGTATGCACCAATTTTAAAAAGAATTAAATATTTGGATAATGTTCTAGTTGAAAGAGCCCTGCCCGTAAAAGGATTTACATCAGTAAAGGAAGGGGATGTTGTTGAACCATTTACCAAACTGGGTATGGCGAAAGTTTCGTTTTCCAAAATAATGCTTCCCGACAAGATGAAAATGACCCGAGAGTTTTCGAACAAGATGTTTCTTACCACAAAAAAGGAAATCGGCAGAGTAGGGTTTAAGAAAGTATTGGCGCCTTTTGACGGGTATTTAACAAAAGAAAGCGGTGTATTTATATTTCAGGAAGAAGCGCGGGATTACTGGCTTTTGTCCGGAGTGTGGGGGCAAGTCGCATCTGTTGTTAAAGACAAATCCGTTTTGGTGAAAACGCAAGTGATAGATGTAAAGATGGTTGCCTGTACAAAGCATAATGTAAGCGGGGAATTGCTGGTATTTCCAAATCCTTCAGATACGTTGGAGATGCACTATTTGGAAAAGTTTTCCAAAGATGTTCGTGGAAAAATAATTTATATGGGGGATTTTGCTACAAAAAGACTGGTGAAGAGAGCTGTAGAGCTTGGTGTGGTAGGTATTTTGGCTGGGGGAGCAGATAAAGAAACGTTTGATCTGGCAAAACAGAACAGCCTGTTTTTGGGGATATTCACCGGGTATGGTTCAGTGTATATATCCGGTGAAATATTTGATGTGCTAAAAGGGGTATTCAATAGGTATGTTTTCTTATACGGGAACGAGATGATTTTAAGAATACCAAATGTAAATCCGAATATGGTATCTACAATTGCGACAGTTGAAGCAGATAAGAAGAAAATGGAGAAATCTAATAAAAACGTTAAGGAAACCTCTAACTTTGGAGAGGTGCTGAAAGGTCAGAAGGTTTTTATAGTTCAATACCCTTATTTGGGGTGGGAAGGTGTTATTGACTCTGTGAATGAAAGAAGTATACTTGTGAAATTTGAAAATAAAAATGATCTGATCGAGGTTTATTTACCCGATTTTTTGTTGCTGGAATAGTTTGAAGTGGAAATAGGAAACTTCATTTATGAAAAAAATAGTATTTATAACATTGTTTATATTAATTTCTGTTGCTTCGGCCATTTTAGGATATAAATACGGAAGTATTCGGTCTTTGTATGTAGCCAGAAAAAACCCCGCCAAAATTGAAATAATTAATAAAGATAATTCCAGATCAGGTCAAGATTTCTCATTGTTTTGGGATGTTTGGGATAAATTGGTAGATAGGTATTTGGAGCGGCCTGTAGATCAACAGAAGTTGCTTGAGGGAGCGATTTCGGGAGTTGAGAAAAGTTTAGGGTCTACAGAAAGCGCAAATAATTCACTATGAACCCGTATGGAGAGTTCGAAAAAAGTTTAATATCTGACGGTCCTCAACTAAGATTTCAGAAAAAATTGGGTGTTTTATTAACCTTTATCGGATTGTTTTTTTCGGGATATTTTTTAGGTGTCAGCGGATATGAATTTGATGCAGCAGTGCAGCCATTTTCACTTTCAGTCGAAAGAAAAATTCCGGTTTCCAGCGATGTGGATTTCAATAAATTTTGGGAAAAGTGGGATTATTTGATAGCAGATAAGAGCAAGGATGAAGTAAAAAAAATGTATTATGAGTCCATCTCCGGAATGGTTGAATCCTTGGGTGATCCTTATACGTCTTTTTTGGCTCCACCTGTTAACGAAGTTGTGAATAACGCCATAAATGGTACTTATGAAGGTATTGGAGCCGAACTGGGTTTTAATCAGGAGGACAAGCTTATTGTTATCTCACCCCTTGACGGTTCTCCAGCTATTAATGCCGGAATAAGGCCGGGAGACAGAATTTTGAAAATAGACGGAGAAGATACCGAGGGTATATCTCTGAACGAAGCAGTTGCTCAAATAAGAGGTGAATCGGGCACGTTTGTAACTTTAACCATCCGACGCGATGATAAAGAACCGCAGGATATAAGAATAAAGAGAGGAGTAATTACTGTTGCGAGCGTTACCTGGAAGGATATGGGAGAAGGAACAGTTTATTTGAAAGTCAGCAGGTTTGGTGGAGATACAAATAAGGAATGGGACAAAGCCGTTTCCGAAATAAATATTAAAGTTAATGAACTGGATGCTCTTGTAATTGATTTAAGAGGAAATCCCGGAGGTTATTTGGAATCGGCAGTTCATTTGGCAGGTGAATTTTATAGAAATAAACCGGTTTTATACAGAGAAACCGCTTTGGGTGAACAATTTGAGATGAAAACCAACAGGAACGGGTTTTTTACTCAAGTTCCGGCCGTTTTTGTTTTAATTGACGGAGGCAGTGCGTCTGCATCCGAAATACTGGCCGCAGCATTAAAAAGCCAAATTAACGCGACTTTGGTGGGAGAAAAAAGTTTTGGCAAAGGCACTATTCAGGATGCCGAAAACTTTAAGGACGGGTCCGGTCTGCATATAACTATTGAAAAATGGCTGACACCGGAAAAAGTATGGGTACATAAAAAGCAGGATATCGAGGGAGGGATTCAACCAGATATAACAGTCGAAATGTCCGATGAAGATATTAAAGCGGGGTTGGACAAACAGCTCGACAAAGCTGTAGAATTGTCAAAGCAAATATAAATGATGTCGAAGATTTTCACAGAATATTCTCAGAAACGAATGATTTAATTTTTAAACTATATGAATTCGAAATTGAAAAAAATAGCGGGTGTAGTTTGGCTTCTGGTTTTTGTTTCGGTTTTACTGGTGGTTACCAGTGTATACGGTGGAAATAAAATAGATTTAAAAAGTTTGTTTAACAGAAGCACAAGCGGATTTAATGAAATTAAGGAAAAAGTAGTTACCAGGCAGGAAGTAGTAGAAGAAGAATCGGCAGTTATCAACGTGGTAGACAAGGTTTCTCCTTCAGTGGTTTCAATTATAGTAAAAACGGTTACATTTGATCTTTTTAGCGGACCTACTGCAAGCGAAGAGGGGATTGGCACAGGATTTATAGTATCGGAAAACGGTTTAGTAGTTACTAATAGCCATGTGGTAGACAGTGTTGATGGCCAGTATTCGGTTGTATTAAAAGACGGAACTTCATACGATGTTGAAAGTATAAATCTGGATGAACAGTCTGATTTGGCTATATTGCAAATAGCCGCCAGGAATTTGCCGGCGGTGCAACTAGGTGATTCTGATGATCTTAAAGTGGGACAGAAGGCTATAGCTATTGGTAATGCGCTCGGAAGATTTCAGAATACCGTTACCACAGGCGTGGTTTCTGGTGTAGCGCGCCAGTTGACTGCTTCATCGGGTTTGGGAGGGGACTCCAAGGTATACGAAAGCGTAATACAAACAGATGCGGCCATTAATCCGGGAAATTCGGGAGGTCCGCTCCTCAATTCTGCCGGACAGGTTATTGGTATAAACGTAGCTACAACCAGAGGAGCCGATAACATTAGCTTTGCAATACCGATTAATACATTAAAACCTATATTAGAAGGATTTCTGCGTGAAGGAAGAATTATAAAACCTTTTTTGGGAATTTCTTACTCTTTAATAACAGAAGATATAGCAAAAGCGAGGAAAATGCCGCAAGGTGCGTTTGTTACGACAGTTTTTCCCAATACTCCGGCTAAAAAGGCAGGTTTGGAAAGGGGAGATGTGATAGTTAAGATTGATGGTAAAGAAATTAATTCGGAAAATTCTGTTGCAAAAGTTGTATCCGAAAAAAAAGTGGGAGATACAATTCAGATTGAAATCGACAGGTCTGTATTGTCAAGTAAAACTGAAACGTTGACTCTACAGGCAGTTTTGGAGGAATCTCCTAATACTACGCGCTAATAACCTTAAACATAAGTGAAATACTAAAGCTTTACTATTAAATCACATCCTTTGTGTTTCGTAATTTATTTTGAATATTTATAAAGTGCCTATTTTTGAGGATTCCTTTAAAATATCTTCTATTTCGCCATTTAATACCGCGTTTAAATTATGCCAAGAGGTTTCCAGTCTGTGGTCTGTAATTCTATCTTGGGGAAAATTGTACGTGCGTATTTTTTCGTTTCTTTCACCGGTCCCGACTTGTTCAGAACGGATTTCACTAACGTGTTTGACTTGCTGATCCTGCATAAGCTGATAAATTCTGGAGTTTAGTATCTGCATGGCTTTTTCCCGATTTTTAAGTTGTGAACGTTCTTCCTGGCATTCCACGACGACCCCGGTAGGTATATGTGTTAATCTTACCGCCGTGGAAACCTTATTAACGTTTTGGCCGCCGTGCCCTCCCGATCTGAAAAAGTCCATTTTTATATCCTCAGGGCGTATTTCTATGTTTATTTTTGATAATTTCGGCAGTACGGCTACTGTTACGGTAGAAGTATGAATTCTTCCCGAAGATTCGGTAACTGGTACCCGTTGCACTCTATGAACGCCGGATTCATTCTTTAACAAATTGTATACATTTTTGCCTTTGATTAATTCAGATACCATTTTAATTCCTCCGGCTTCATTTTCGGAATAATAGAGTTCTTCCATTTTCCATTTTGATTTTTCCCCATACCTCATATACATCCTATAAAGATCAAAAGCGAATAGTCCAGCTTCGTCTCCACCGGTGCCTGCTCTGATTTCCAGTATAACCTCATTAGGATTAATTTCGCTTTGTGCCAGGTTATAATCAGTCCCTGATTCAATATTGTGTTCAACTTCAGTCAGTGCATCCGATGAAGCTTTTAAACCGGAAATCTGTTTTTCCAGTGCTTTGATTTCATCAATTATTAACATCTGCATATCCGCACTTCCTTCGGATTCCAGAAGTTTTTTGTTTTCTACCAGTTGTTTTTGAAGTGATTTAATCTCCATTTTTAAATTATTTACTATTTCGTTCATAATTATTTCTTTACCATTAAAATATAAACTTAAGCTAAGTCTAATTAATATTACTTATTTAATCAAACTATAATCAAACGGCGATCTTTTTATATTCTCTAAGTAATTTAATTAAATTTGTATAATGTCGTAAGTTATGTATGCTGGCAAGTCTGTATGCGGCAGTGTCCTCAATATCAAATAA
>CAZEAL010000023.1:0-3758 GCA_964510265.1 uncultured Candidatus Saccharibacteria bacterium | reverse complement strand
CGAGGGTAGGCTTTTAGTTTCCAATTTGGATTCCTTTATAGCGACGCTTGGTACTAAATACGATCCGCTGATGCACGGAAGCGACTCTATTATTTTGGGGCTAGAAGAGTGGTGGATAGAAAAAAGCACCTTGCAACGCCAGGTTGATACTATTTTAAATCATAAAAGATTTAACAGAGTAAAAGGAGTGATTTTAGGAAGATTCGAAGGGATAGGGGAGCAAACATACCCGGAGTGGGGTAAAAGGGTGACGGCCGAATCATTGATCGAAAGCCGGGTTAGAATAAGCGGTGTTGGTTTGCCTTTAGTGGTTTTTCCGAACTTTGGGCATGTGGAAGAGCCGAATTTTATTAGAAAGATTTTTCCTGTAAAGAAAAATACATTTATAAGTCTTCCTAATGGTATCAGTGCTAAATTGACCGTTGAGTCTTCATCCGCGAACTTATTGTTTTTAGAGACCGCCACGTCGGATTGATTAGGTAAATAAAACATTGACAGCCCCCCTCATATTTAAAATAATTTAACGTGTTAAATGCACACCTCCGAGAATAGTGAACCTCCACTTGCAGGTAGAAAATTAGTAATACTTTATACGAATCCCGATGTGTTGGAAGGCGAGGAACTAAAAGAGATAACCGATTCGGTAAAGCTGATGAAGAAAGAAATAGAAGACCTTGGGGTAAAGCCGGTTTTTGTTCCTGTTGTTGATTCAATTGAAGAAGCAGTTAAAGATTTCGACCCCCAAAATACAATAATATTTAACTGGTGCGAGCAATTTAAAGATATACCCAACAGTTTCCAGATGATTCCTCCTCCTTTAGATAAATTGGGCTTTATTTATACGGGATCGGACGCTTTTCATTTGGAGTTAACCCAAGATAAGGCTAAAACTAAAGAAGTATTAATTAAAAACGGCGTCAGCACACCGGTTTCAAAGGTGTACGCGAAGGGGGGAGTGATATTGAACGGCTGGAATATATTTCCTGCGTTTGTTAAACCCGTTTATGAACATAGTTCTTACGGAATAACAACGGAATCTATTATTGATAATTTGGAACAGCTCAAGAAACAAGTGGAAAGAATAACAGGAAGAACATATTCATGTGGGGCACTGGTAGAGGATTTTATAGACGGCCCAGAATATAACGTGGCTATTTGGGGAAATAATAGCTACGAAGTTCTACCGATCAGCGCAATAGATTATTCAGTTTTTAAAGATTATCATGACAGGTTGTGCAATTATGACGCTAAATGGGTTCCGGGGTCTAAGCACTATCAAAATATTAATCCGGTCTGTCCTCCAAATATTGATTCCGAACTTAAAAAAGCGATTGAGACCGAAGCATTAAAAGCATATAAAGCCTTGGGATGTCGCGATTACGGGAGAATAGATATCAGAGTGAGGAATCGTATTCCTTATGTATTGGACGTTAATACAAATCCCGATGTTTCCGTTGAAGGTGGGTTCATGAGGTCGGCCAGAACCGCAGATTATCATTATGGTGCGACAATATTAAAGATTTGTGAAATCGCACTTGAGCGGGCAGTATGAGCGGTTTAATTGCAGTTTAACGTGTAGGCTAGTTTGTGCTTGGATTTACTATATCGCTTACCTTAGGTTCTTTTTTAAGCTGATTCGGATCTGTTAAAGGCTCTTGCTTTACATTTTCCTGTTCCGTAGCGCCTGTGTTTTGAGTTATCGGTTCTATGGAAGGTTTCTCGGAAGGAGAAGATTCTGCAGCAGCTCCGGCAACTACAGGCAGTTCTTTTAGTATGTTCAGTTCCTCGGCTACTTTTTTATAATCTGCAGAACCTTTTTCTACTAAACTTAGTGCCGCTTCAAACGAGGTTTTTGCGTTTTTATAGTCTTTCAGGTTGTATAGAGCTTCCGCAAAGTTGTAGTAGGCATTGGCGTAATTGGGTTTGAGTGTGGTGGCTTGCCTAAATAAGTTGGCCGCAGTCAAATAATCTTTTTTAGCATAATATACGCCTCCCAAATCCAGTCTTAACTTTGGGTTGGTGGGATCTAGTTGTATTGCAGTATTATACGCATTAATAGTCCATTGTTCAGAGTTTTCCGCAGCTCCGATAAGTGCTTTATATACGGACGCTCTCACTTCCCAGTTTACAGGATTAAGAGGATTCAACATTTCTGTTGAGATTCTGGAACTTCTGATTGCTTGAGAAACCAGTGATTGTAATGTTTGTTTGTCTGTGTCCGAGAGATTTGCTTTAGAGGCAACGCTGTTTGCCAGAGCTATGTTGACCTGTGCGTATAAATTATGATAAACGTCTTTCCTCGGGTTGGTATTTATTGCTTTAGCCATCATCTGATATGTTGTATTTCCATTATTTTTTTGGGCCGCGACTAAAGCTTGTTTCATATAAACTTCGGCAGCGTAGGTTCTGTATGTGAGTAAAAATCCTGCTATTGCCAGCGCAAAAACCGGTGCGGAAATGACATAATGGAAATACTCTTTTTTCACTGCGGACAAGCTACTCAGAGAAACTTCTTCCGAGACTGATGTAAAACTGAGAACCACGTGTTTCACCAAGTCTGTTTCTTTGTTAAACATTTTTATTTTTGAAACCAAAAGCGCTGAAAATAAGAATAGTGCGAATGCGTTTATTGAGTAGGCATATGTAACTAAAAATGATACCAAAGTGATTATTAAGCCGGCGCTAAGGGTCTCTGCGATGTTTCCTTCTTCTGATCGATCCATATTCATATTTTTAATCTTAAATGCAAGTTTTATGACTGCTATTCCTAAGAATACCAGTGCTGCGGTTCCCAAAATGCCCATTGTGCTCATAACATTGAATAATTCGTTGAAAGGTTTATCAAATCTAAGCGACCATTCATTTCCGTTATTTAAATAGATAGGTTTGTATCTTGTATAGTTCAGGTTGAACGTTGAAGGACCCGAACCCAGAATGGGGAAGTCTCTCAAAGATGAAGAAGTAACTATCCATGATCCCGTGACATCCAAATTTATTTCTCTGGGGAAGTTATTGTTTATAACAACTTTATTTGTTGCGGGCAATGCTGCCAAAAGTACGAGCGAAATGATAAATCCGGCAGCCACATACAAGTTTAATTTGCTTTGCTTTATTTGTTCGACCGGAACCATATATGCCACAGCCAATAGACCGGTAAGCAGCAGTACCCAGGAAACGACATTGTTTAGAACCAGCAGTAGTGAAAAATTTGTCAGTGCTACTACAGTTAAAGACATTTTCACAAACTGATTTTTTTCTCCGAACATCATAATTAGCGACAATGCTGTTCCCAAGGAAGCTACAAATAGAGCTGAGTTTATTGAACCCGAAAAAGTAAACATTACGTTGTCAAAAAGCCTAAGCGGGGTGTTGTAATATCCCAATATTGCCACCAAAGAGGAGATTGAGGATGCAAGTAGGAAACTGTATACAGCAGCTTTTATAGTGGATGATTTATCAATATTTGAGGCTGACGAGTAGTAAAGTACCACTAGAGTTGCAAATCCGATTAAACTTGGAAACCATCTTCCTTGAGTACCGAAAATGCTGGCATCTTTATTGATTGAGAAGATAGTTGAAAGTATGAAAACAGCCAAACTTAATAAAATGGGCAAGTCTAGGGGTGAGCTGGAAATTGCGAGTTTTTTTGTAAGTAGGATTTTGATGCCCCATAAAACTAATAGAATCAGAGAACCTAAAACCAGCAAAGCCATTTTGTTTAATTCAAAGAAATCAGTGGTTATCGGAAGAAAGAATAT
>CAZEAL010000022.1:0-4565 GCA_964510265.1 uncultured Candidatus Saccharibacteria bacterium | reverse complement strand
TCACGACTGGTACGAAAAGTATGCCGATAACGGACTTGTCATCATTGGCGTCCACTCACCGGAATTTGAGTTTGAAAAAAATCCCGATAATCTTGCTCAGGCCATCATCGATTTTGATATTAAATATCCCGTCGTCCAAGACAACAATTTCTCCACTTGGCGCGCGTACAACAACAACTACTGGCCAGCTAAATATCTCATCGACAAAGACGGCGATATTCGCTATACCCACTTTGGTGAAGGTGAATACGATAAAACCGAACAAATAATTCAAGAACTCATATCGGAGATAAGTGGTCAAAAACCAGAAGATCAGATAGCCAACGTCATCTACTCCAACGAGGCTCGTACTCCCGAAATTTATCTTGGTTATGGTAGGGGAGACTCTTTTGCGTCAAGAGATGAAGAAAAAATTCAAAGTTTCAAATTTCCTTCTTCACTAAGCCCCAACCAAGTAGCTTTTTCTGGTAGTTGGTTTGTTGGCCGTGAATATATTGGTGCTCAAATCGGTTCTAGTCTCAAATTGGATTTCAACGCCAAGGATGTCTTTTTGGTTATGAGGTCAACGGATAAACCGGTAAAAATATCTGTCTACGTTGATGACGTTAAGCAATACTTTGGAAAAGATAACCAAGACGGTGAAGTCACTATCGATGTCGACCGCCTCTATCACTTGATCACCATTCCTCAGGCTGGCAGACATATCCTCCGCCTTGAATTTATGGAGGGTGGTGTCGAAGCCTACGCTTTTACTTTTGGATAGTGTGAGTCACTTGGATCTGGAATCTGACTAATTAAGCCAAAAATGGGGGATAATATCACGCGTCCGGATGGTGTTAATGTGATAACTTAAACTATGGAAAAAATATACGACGGTGAATATGGAGAGAAAGTGAGACCATTGCCAGAAAAGTATATGGAAATAGTTGAAAAATGGTTGAGGGTAACTAAAGAAGATCAAGTGTTGGAAATGGGATGTAATCAAGGGACAATGTTAAGTTGGTTAAAAGAACATGCAAGGAATGCTTTTGGAGTCGATATCAATGAAGACGCTTTGTTTAAAGCACAAAATGAAGGAACAGTTGCCAGTGACATTGCACATCTACCTTTTGCTAAAGAATCATTTGACAAAACCATTTCAATACACACACTGGAGCATGTACCAGATCTAAGCTCTGTTTTTCAAGAGATAGATAGAGTAACAAAAAACGGTGGACTGAGTTTGCATTTTTTCCCCAGACCTTGGACGGCGATTAGAGGATTGGATGGTGCTTTACTGGATGCTTTGAAGTCAACCAACAACCCAATTGAGGCATTTAAGTTAGCCAGAAAATATCATGTCCATATTTTGAATCCGGAAAAGATTAAGGAATTTTGTAAAGGCACGAGTTTAAATGTTGTTGAGGAAAAATCCTTTTTAGTAATGGAGGAAGGTGGAATGTCTTGGGGAGTATTGTTGAAAAAAGAATAGAAATATCGATGATTAACGATATTTTGATAGTGAATTCCAATGTGCCTATTGAGAATTCAATATACTCTCAACAAGAGTATCCTTGACAGATCTAAAAGAAGGATTATCCTTTCGATATGTTTCTACGTCAGGGTATCTGATTCCTACCATTTCAGAAAATTTATTTATGTCAGATGATTGCACATAACCCTTAAAAGTCCTTTCGCTATTTAAATATAGATATCCAAAATCATACGATTCATACGAAGAATACTTTGTAACCCTCAAGCAATTTCCGGAAAATACACCTTTCAACTCCAACGTTCCTTCAACAGTTGTGATTACCAATAAACCATTCTCATTATCAGAAATTTCGATCAAATTTTTTCCAATTTCCCAGAACCCAATCCAACTCGTTACTTGTGCGTCAAACATTTTTTCGATATACGCAGTATGGTGTTGGTTTTTTTGGCCACCAATAGTTTCTAGCTTCTTTTTTGTTTCCTCTTCCCCTTTTTTCTTTTCATCTATCGTTCCTAATATTTGTTCTACTCGCGGGTCAACTTTATCATTATTCTTTATTGTTTTTCTAAGTAAATTTGAGGCTTCTTTTATAAGGCCGATTTTTAAATACTGGGAGGCTAAATTACTACTAGCCAATGTGTTATTTTGTTCGCTTGATTTTATATACATCTCCATTGCCAACGATGGCATTTCTTCACCATCAAAGATTACTCCTAAATTATTTAACACAGTGGAATCGTTTTTATTTTTATTTAGGTATATCAAATAATGGTGCAAGGCCAACTGGACTTCTCCAATTTGAGAATATTCATAAGCGCATTTAAATCTGATATCTAAATCATGAGGATTATACTCAAGATATTTTTCGTAATACATTAAACCAAGCCTCCTATTTCCAGAGTCAATAATATGACTTCCAAAGACACTAAATAGCTGATCTTTGTCAGCAGATAACATAATGTGATCCCTAATTCTATCTTCATGATTATGGTTAAGTTGACAACTGCATTTCTCACAAATTTTTGTCAATAATATTAATAAATCAAACAACATTTCATTTTCCGATTCCAGCTTTATTGATTTTTCAATATAGGAATGAGCCAAACCGTATGTTCTACAATCGTAGAAGTATTTAGCTAAAAAATATGAAGGGTATGAGTATTCTGGATATTTTTTTTCTAGAGACTTTAATTCTTCCGGCTTAATAAAATATGCTTCGGCTGAAATTATAGCGATTAAACATTTTCCTTTATTCTTTTTTTTAAGATCAGCAAACAAGCTCTCTAGAGCATTTTTCTTACTATTATCAAGTAAATCTTGTGCCATCCAGCGCAGGAGTCGCAAATTTCCAGAAAGATCCTTCGAAAATTCTCTTATAAATTTAGACCTATCCTCCCCCTTAATAAAGTAATTGAAAACGATGGAACCGTTTTCACTTTTTGATATCGTCCTTTTTGAATTGCTCTCTACTTGCCCTAAAATATTGTCAACCTCACTAATAATTTCATCGACATTTGAAAATCTATTTTCCGGTTCTTTGATAACCATTCTATTGATAAGTCCCTCTTGTATCAATGGAAGATATGGATTGGCCCCAGAAAAAAACTTTGGTAGCTCATCGAGTTCTTCAGCATATGTTTTTCCTTTTCCAGTCATCATAAAATATAAGATTTTCCCAAGAGAATATATATCAGACCGCTCTGTCGCGGCGGATGGATCTTTGTATTGTTCTGGAGAGATAAAAAATCTCGGACCAAGTATTTCGTCGTCTGTGGTGATGTTGTCTTCTTCGGATCTTTCTTTAAATAAGCCTAATCCAAAATCGCTAATTACAATGTTTCTTTGATTTGGATAAAAGAGGATATTTTCGGGTTTAAGGTCTCTATGGATTACTCCCGAATCATGAGCACTCTTGACTCCCACTGCAATTTGTTTAAATAGTCTAAGACACAATTCGACATCATTAAAATAAAAGTTATTATCACTAAGACTACCAAAACTTGAATAATCCATCACATAAAATAAATCTCCCAGTCCATTTGACTTTATTTCTTTTGCATTACTGTCATAAATATTTATAATATTTTCCTTACCTTGTAGCTTCTCAATAATATCTACTTCTTTGCACGCTCTATTTAAGCGCCTCTTATAAATTTTTTTCTTTATGTTCACAATTTTTGCTGCATAAATCAAACCATCTTCAATATTTGTGACTTTATATACGGTACCTTGACCACCTTTGTTGATTTTCTCTCCTAAAACCCATTTTCCATTTAAAGGTTTTGACATAGCAGTATTATATGTCATCACAACATATCAGGTGATATTGAGAAATATTATAGGAAAATCTAGTTTTGCGTTATCTTCCCCTTTTTCTTTTTGAAAGTAATACAACTTAGAATTAATCTCAGTGCAGAAAATTGTCCAACAAATATTATGAAGACCGTATAATAAAAATATGGACTATTCAGAACACGTTGAAAACGCCCAAAATAGTGGGCAAAAAGATTTATTAAAAGAAGCCAAATCAATTTTAAAGACAATTCAAGGAGAGCTTGCTTTTGTGGATACTCTACCAATTCCACTAGTTGGCACAGAAAATTTAAGAGACAAAAAGATAACATTGCTTGATGATCAAGAAACTGTTTTTGGATCTTTCGTTCCAAGACTTCTTGTCGAAACCAATGGCAAAGCTGCTTTTATTTACCATCAAGGACAGACAGCCGAAGAAATAATTGAAGAACTACTAAAAACAAACCCTGATGCGGTTTTAATTGACTACAATTTGGCAAATGGTATAAAAGGGTCAGATTTGGTTAAAATACTTAATAAAAAAGAATTTCCTGGAAAAGTATTTGGCTTTTCTACAGACATGAGAGCAAACATGGCATTCAAAGAAGCAAATGCAGACGGAGTTATTTACAAAGACATAAACAACACTGAATCTCCAATTAGACAACTCTCACAATATTTTTCATAACACCTCACAAAGTGTGATCCCGGCGGGAGTCGAACCCGCGATCTTTTGGATGAGAACCAAATGTCCTAGACCACTAGACGACGGGACCATGTCTGAACCCGTATATTGTAC
>CAZEAL010000021.1:0-5142 GCA_964510265.1 uncultured Candidatus Saccharibacteria bacterium | reverse complement strand
TAGATTGTGATTTATTTCTTTATTCAAATACTGACATATCGTTAGTAAATAACGCATCGGATTTTATAAGAGATTCTTTGGACAAGTGGGAATGCGGTTACTCTCACAGAATAGATTTTTCAGAAAAAGTCTGGCCTAAAGACACTATTACCAGAGATCAACTGAAGGAGAAATTAAATTTAGGTAGTTGGTCTGCAGGATCGGATATCTTCTTTTTTACACGAGAGTGGTGGAATAAGCATAAAGAAAATTTACCTGATGCACTGATCGGTTTTGAGGGTTGGGACGCGTGTGTTATGGCAGCCATGCTCAAATCCGGTTTGCCCGAACCGATAAAATGGATCAGTTATCACCAAATACACCAACCTTACTGGAAAAAGTATAGATTAACTTCAAAAGGTCAGCTTTATAACAGAAAAGTCTGCACTGAATGGGCAATTGCAAATAATCTTGGGCATTTGCTAAATTCAGGAACTTTCCTTTTTAAGCTCCCAACACCTTACAATGTAATAATTTAGAGTATAGAAATAGGTTTAAACTAACGCAGTTTGGATACGAAACGACCTTGATTATCAATAATTCCGTATCCCATTAAAATATTCCACCATTCATATAAATCAATTTCCGTTAATATTTGAGCAAGTTTTTTTCCTTCAACTGTTTTTAATGATTTTATAACTCTCGAAATATTCACTGATATAGCATCTACATCAACATTGATAAAAGGATTTTAACAAGGTGCTCGGAAGGAAAAGAACCACCAGTTATTTTTTCCATCTTGGCTTTGGATCTTTTAATTCAACAATACTCCCGTCAGTTGTTATTTCTGCATAACCCATCATTATATGCCACCATTCACGCGGATGCATATCCAAAATAACTTTGCCTAGATTTTTACCTTGTTGGGTTTGAAGCTTAGAAATAGTATTTTTCATATATTTTTGAATGAATTTATCATTTAGTTTTACTTTCCTGTCCTGAATACATCTAAGATATTCCCTTTTTAAAAACATAATTTTGTAAATATTCGAAGCATCCTGTGCTAAGGATTTATTTATGTCCTTAACTTTTTCATTAGTTAATAAACAATTTAAAACCTTTTCCATTGAAACTTGTTTTTTACCCTCTTGTAAAGCAAGTTCTACTAACAACCAACCAACAACAACAATTATTGACAGATCCTCGCCTTTATTGTTAAATAATCCTTTTTTTAATTCTCCAATCTCTTCAATTTTATTCCACAAATTATTATAACTTTCATTAATAATTGTTTTTGCTAATTCCTTTCCTTCATCACTTTTAATTAAAAGAGTTAAAGTCCTTTCTATTCTCTGATCTCTTCTAAATATCTCATAATTTTGTGACTCTAAGTTTCTTATAGTAGTAAGCACATATAATGCGTCTGCATCCCTAGAAATATTACTTTCTAGACTTTCTCTTTTATTAAACTCATCGATTAAAGAAATAACATTCTTCCCCCAAGTAAAAGCAGAGAATAAGTCTTCTAATGCGTGTTTTTCGTTTACATCAACATATATTCTATGATCCCAAGGAATATCTCCTGTATAAGCTTCAGATACGTCATGCCAAGAAAGCATCGATTCAACTTTAAGTAAATTAAAGGAATTACTTTTTCTATAAGACATCTTTGCAAGAGCTCTTCCTAGAATTAATACCCCGGTAATATGTTTAGCAATTGATTCGCCATTAGCTGTACTATTTAAATAACTTACCTTTCTATTGGTATCCTGCAAAGTTATAAAAGTGTAAGCCAACCTGGCAGAATTATAATAGTTTGGAGACATTTATTGTATAATATCATTTGATATATCTATATGCTATATACCAACTCAGAGATTAAAGAACCTAGAAACGAGACACCTCACTTTTTATATAATCTTACCCCTGAAACAAGCAGATGGCACGGTCGACTTGAAAAAACATCCGAATACTTTTCTGAATATTCAACAATGAAAAACAGAATAATTGTTGATATTGCATGGTTAAAACATTTAATAAAATATAAATTAGTTATCACTTCAGATAGAAAAATAAAAAAACTTAAACCAGAAGAATCTATAATTTTAGATAAACTGCAAGAAGACTTTTCTTTAGAAAATGCTAAAGAAATATGGCAGTTAGATCTTTTAATAAATCACGATACAATGGCAGTTGAACGATATCTACAAGCAAAGTTAAAAAATACGAATTTAAAAGATGTTATAAATTATATTCCTATTGGTTTAACAGCAACAGACGTAGACAATATTGCCTTTAATATCTCTTTAAAAGCATTTATAGAAACATCTTATATGCCAATGATAAATACACTTATTCTAAATCTGTATAAATTAATTTTAAAAGAAAAAGATACTTTCATGCTTGGGAGAACACACGGAGTACCTGCTTTAACAACAACTGCAGGTAAGGAACTTGCCAGTTTTGGAATCACTTTAAAACAACACGTTGAAGAACTAAAAACAATACCAATGTCAGCTAAAGCTTGCGGCGAAGTGGGAACTAGAGCAGAACTTATAGCTATTGCCCAAACATTAAATATTAATGTGAACTGGGAAAAAGTAAGCGATGATTTTATTAAATCATTTGGTTTTATACCTCAAAAGTACGTTACACAAAGTGAATCTCATGAAAATCAAATCAAAATATTCAATAATATTTCTCAAACTGCTAGATTACTACAAAAATTATCAAAGGATTTATGGATGTATAATGCACTGGGATATATAACTTGGAGTGATTCTCAGGAACGTGTGGGTTCCTCAGGTATGCCTCATAAAATTAATCCCATAGGGACGGAATTTTCAGAATGGCATTCTTATTATGGCGAAAAACAACTGGAAGCGATTATTGGAATGATTATGCAAAGCAGACTTCAGAGGGCGCTCGTAGATAAGTACGCACTAAGGCATGTTGGTCCGGCATTAGCTAATATTTTATTGGCAATAGAGGAAATGTCCGATGTATTAATCCGTGTAAAATTCAGAAGAGAAATATTAAAGAAAGAATTGGATAATCACTGGGAGATACTATCCTCTTTATTACAATGCATGTTAAGGATTCAGGGAGATGAAAACCCGTACGATAAGATAAAGAAAATAAGCAGAGGGTTAACATGGTCAAAAGAAGATTATATTAAAGCCGTAAAGGAATTGCCTTTAAATAAGCAAATAAAGAAAAAATTATATGAATTTTCACCGGAGAAGTATTCGGGTGAATCTGTAAAGTTAACTATGGATGCTTTAAGGGAATTAAAGGGTTATATTAATAGTAATAATAAATATTTTACAACCCAATAGCATGTGTTATCATTTTAATTGTGTTTTCTAAAACCACGGATCCAAGAGCTTTAATAGATCTAATCTACAACCATAAACACGACGTTTATAAATTCGCTAAAAAAAGATTAAAAAATCCATACACATTCCCCACAGGAAATCGAAGGGCGAATAGTGCCTCCATAACCGGCAAGGATATGGGTGATTCCGGAAAGGGTACAGGAACCTTTGTAATTAGCACCCAATTTTCAAAAAATAACATAAAGGTAGTTTCAGCTCGTTATGCCGGCGGACCAAATGCAGGACACGAAATGCAATTTCCAGATAAGGGGAAAATAACTTTAGCACAAGTGCCGATAGCTGCCCTTATACCTAAAGCTACTGCAGTTTGTATGAGAGGTATGTTACTACACCCAGAAGACTTAGTAAGAGAAATAGATAGAATATTTAAAATGTTCGGAAAAATACCCGGAAATATACTGATAGATGAAAATGTAACTCTTTCATTAGATACAGAACGTGCACTCGAAGCTGTTTATGATTCATTATCACCTAATACTATTCTTTCTACAAAAAGAGGTATAAGAACTGCTGCATCTTTTAAAATTATGAAAATTGCTCCTACAATGAGAGATTTAATAGGCAACAACTGGAAAGAAAGATTTACTACTCACTACCGTTTAGTAAATAAAATAGCAGAAGGATTTAAAACAGACCTAAAGACAGTTAAAGTGAGTCAGTTAGATAATCCACAAGGTGTATTAGTAGGAAGTGAAAAGCAGTTTTTACAAAAACTTGAAAATGTTAGAGAAAAAATAAAAAAATACGTATCTTCGGAAGTTTATAATCTATTAAAAGAAACTTGGAAAAACGAAAAAATCGCATTTACATTTGAAGGAGCACAAGCAATGGGTTTACACCCCGAATGGGGAATAGATCCCACTAGCACTGATCCAAGTACATACGGAATATTAACAAGTAGTGAAGGAATCATAGACCCCCATTCAATAGCCGCAAATATAGCAATATTTAAAGGGCCCTGGATGAGTAATACAGGAAGACGAAAATTTCCCGGAGGTACAATAAAAGGTAAAGTAGCTCAAAACATAAGAGACACATTTAATGAATATGGTAGAACAGACCCTGTTCCGCGTGACGTGTTTCCATTACAAATACCTTTATATCAGTTTGCGTGTAAAGTTGATAAACCGGATTATCTTTACTTGACACACATGGATGCACAACTAGATCATATTCAAATTGCAACAGTATACAAAAATAAAAAGACTAAAGATTTGTCTGAATACAGACCTTATCAGTGGTATCTAGACAAATTAAATGCGGAAATTATCAAAGTGCCTGGATGGAAAGCTGAAAATATAACGAATATAAAAAAACCCGAGGATTTACCTGAAAATTTACTTAGATTGACTGAATTTTACTCATTGGCATTAAATACACCAATAGGCTATGTTTCTGTAGGACCATATGAGAATAACGTTATCGATTGGTTTTCTTAGTCATATTAATTTTAAATTTAAGGATCCGGATTTCACAACCGCGTATGTTCCAATTTTTTGATAATTAAATCATAAACTTAAATGGAAATACTTAGGTTTTTTGACTTTTATTACAGAAGTCTTAAATGTTAAGCTTACCAACGCAACAACAGACCCAAATATACAAGATTACATTTCCTGGCTGCCTCAATAGTTCAAGGAAATAGAGACTGTATTTAATTGACATGCCCCCAAACCATATCCATACTTAGATAAGATATGAGTCCTGAGGAACAGCCAGCTATTGTTGAAAAGAATGTAAGAATTAAAATAATTTACATTATAAT
>CAZEAL010000020.1:0-16630 GCA_964510265.1 uncultured Candidatus Saccharibacteria bacterium | reverse complement strand
GAAAGGGTAATAGAAGCTGTTGCACACGACGATGAAAAGTTCGCAAATGTTAAAGACGCTGCGGGAGAAAACAGAAGAAAAGTGGAACAACAACGATTAGCTAACCAAGCCAAAAAACTTATAGACCACTTTGAGGGTTTTAACCCGTCTAATAAGGACGATGACGCCAACGCATATTGGAGCTTATTACATGTAGACACTTCTAGATTGTCAGGAGCTGAAGAAGTAGAGGCGGAAAGAGACAAAAAACGTACCGAACAGGAAGCAGTTTTAGATGCTTTTAGAAGAAAAATGCACGAAACCGCAGGGGATCTTGTTTGGCTTGCACAACAGGATACAGAACAAGCCGGAGTGCTAATGCTTGGCATTATGGAAAGTGTTTTATCTCACGGCGAAGATATAAACGGCTTTAAGAAACTATTCGAAGAAGATTTTGGCTACATAGCAGATGCTAGAAAGGCTGCTCTTTACGCTGCAATTGAAAAGCAAGGCCGATTAGGGCCTATACCATTTAAAGATTTTGTAAAAGATCATTTCGGAGAAAAGCCAGACGACCAAAAAAGAGAACGTATTGATAGAGAAGTAAGGAATATAGAAGAAGTTAGAAAGAAAGCACACAGAGAATTCATTCAGGCACTTATGGACGCGCTCCCCCCACCCGAACTGGGAGAGCAGAGATGGAATGTAAGACCGGACGTTGCCGAAATTCCCGATATAAGCACTACAAGAGGCTACCAGGCCGCTCAAATGTGGAGCAAAGACTGGGAAAGAAGAAGGGGAAAAAACGAAGGCCCGCCGGCTGAAATACCCCTAACAGAACAAATTGTAGAAACAAAAGGCCGATGGATTTTCAAGAGAGATGTATTTCATCGAGAAGAACATTACGCGAAAATGAAAAAAGGCTTTGTATGGGTGCGAAGACCTGACGGAAAACTGGAACAGAAAGAAATTGAATATGCAAGTATAGTAACAAAGAAAGACCTGCCTGCGAGCTCTCTTGCCAGGGGTTTGCAACTGGGCAAAGTAATGGAGCGAAGGGATGACTGGGTAAGCGTTAATGTACAAACTTATGAAGCAACCGACATTGTAACAGCTGTGGATTTAGTGAGAAGGTTTCAAATACCACCGGCAAGAGAAATGGAAAACGGATTCGTGGGAATTCCCAGAACAGTCAGAACACCCGATGGAGAATGGGTCGAAACCTGGGATGTGGTAAAAGAAGAATTCAGACAAAAAGCTTTAGAAATGTTTCAGAAGTCACAGAAACAGTTTGAAGTTTTAGGCTTTGACTACGAAACCGAAAAAAAGAAAAAAGAAATGACAGACAAACGCCAGTACAGATGGAATACCGAAACTGCTCCCAGGGAGACTAGTGCAATAGAATACGAAGTAGCAAGAATTACGGTACAAAAGGAAATGGAATTAGCCGTACTTGAAGCACGAGCTGATCCTGAACTGGCTCACCTTGCTCCTTTGATCAGGCAGGCACAGGAAGGCTTAACTATGCTTTACAGAAGCATGGAGGACTATGGAAGAGTAAAAGTATACGAAAAGCTGGCCCACGAACGCGCCCAAGCCAGATTGAGAAGCGAGGGCCTAAATCCGGGAAGCGCGGAATGGACTTCCAGATATGAAAACACTCTGGCGGAAGAATTTTTACTCGTTTTTGAATATTACACACAACAAGCAATCGAACTAAAAAAACTGGCAGAAGAAACTATGGATGAAAAACATTTATATGCACAGGCAACACCTGAGCAACGGGCCGAAATGAAAAAGGCCCGTCTGGAAAAACTTGCCAATTTAGACGTTGAAGCACAAACAAGAATTGTGATCGGAACGGCAACTGAATCAACGGAGGCACGAAAAGCTATGGGTATTTTATCTACAAACGAAGCCGTAATTTCAGATGAAGTAAGAGCTGCAATGGGTATGGCAAGAAGGCCGACAGAATCACAGGCAGAAGCTACGAATAGGCTTAATCATGCTATGGATACATTCTCGGATACAGCAACAGACGCAAATGAGAACTTATTGGCTGTTACTATGAGATACGCAGGTGCAAGAGCCGGACTAATTCAAACTGAATTGGACTTAATGCAAATGCAGGGTGCAACCCCTCAGGAAATAGCTGACAGGCGCACAGAGATTGTACGGGAATACAACAATTTAGGCAACGTTTTTGCTGACCGCCTGCAAACTAATATTCACGTTTGGCAGGAAAGGCTCACGAGACAAAGACCTGAAGATTTTAGAAACAATGACATTCTTAGAGAACAGGAAAGAATTTTAGCAAGGCTAAATTTACCAGGCACGGTAACAAACCCACAAAGGAACCAACTGCGAAATAATCAGGACAGACAGAATATTAATATAGTAGTTGCCAATCTAACCGACGGCACTGAAAGAATGCAAGAATTAATACAATTCGGAAACAATGTTGCTGACGATTTAGAACTCGCTCAGGAAATCAGAGGGTTCAACGACAGATTCGCAGCTCCGATGTAAAAAAAGTAAGTTTCAGCTTTAGAAAACAATCTAGTATAATCTAAATAATGTTGGGTATTCCTGCCAAGCCAGCTCCAAATAAATTTTTAACTATAGACATGGATTCAGTGTCTATAAAATGCTTGGCTTTTTTTACTCCTGAAGATGAACCGACCGAATTTACCAGTATCGCACCGGACACAAAAGCAAAAATAATCGGGGTTGCTAAGGAATACTTAGAACCTGGTGCCATTAGAGGCGGCGTAATAATAGACATGGATTTAGTTGAAAAGGCACTGAGAAACTGTATTGAAGAGTGCACAATGAGCCAGGAGGAACCAATAAAAGACGTGATTTTCGGACTCAGCGGAAATTTATCATTAAACACTATAACAACAGCTAAAATTACCAGGCCAGTACATACTCCCATAACCGAAAATGAAATGAATGCCCTATATTCAAAAATAACCAACTCGGCTTTTACTCAAATAGAAAATGAAGTATTAAACAGTACCGGAGACAGCGACATAGAAGTGGAACTTATAACATCTTCAACTGTTTACGCGAAATTGGACAACAAATATGTGGATAATCCCGTAAACCAAGCCGGAAATGTTCTGGAACTGGCTTACTACACAGCATTTACACATTCATATCATGTTCAGGCTCTGCAAAAACTCGCAAAAAAACTCGGTTTAAGAATTGTAGCAATAGGTTCGGAAATGCATGCAATCGTAAATTATTTAAAACAAGGAAAACTTCCTCATATAGACTGTGTAATAATTAATATAGACAACGATTTTACCGATGTAGGAGTTGTGTTTGGAGGGGGGATGGTCTCGACAAAGGCTTTGGATTTCGGAGCCGTAGATTTTGCGAATGAAATCAGCCAAAAAACCGGATTGAGTTTTACGGAAGCAGAGAAGTTTAAAAGAACTTACTCATACGGAAAATTATCCAGAACGGAGGCCGACGTTGTTAAATCCTGCATAACAGAAATAATCGATATGTGGCTGGAGGGCTTAAAAATAGTGTTTACAGAATTTACGGGAGTAAAAACTTTTCCCTCAAAAGTTTACCTGGTCGGAGACGCGGCAGAGCTACCTGATATACAGGAAATTCTGGACAAAGAACCCTGGACTAAATCTATAGCTTTCAAAGCTCCTCCCACCTACACAAAACTTACTTTGCGCGACCTTCAGGGAGTAACCGATTCAACAGGAACCCTCGGATCCCTTGAATATGTAATGAACGCCGCATTGTCAAAAATTTATTTAGAGATGCACGGAATCAACTGAATTAATTAAATTATTATGACAAAAATAGAACTTGATCTAAGCGACAACGTAATATCTACCATTAAAAAAGTAAAAGAAACTAACGATGTGGATATTGAAGTTGTAATCCCCCAAGGATCCGTAATTCTCGAAAATTCCATAAATGTAAAATTATTAAATAAACAGGCGGAAAAGTACGGCAAAAACTTGCGCATAGTTACTCTCGACGAAGCCGGTCAGAACCTTTTATCAATGCTAAACGACGAAGAAGGAATGGACCGTTATTCCAAAGTTGCTCCCGAAAACCAGGAAAGGATGCAGGAAAGAAGAAAAACTCTTAAAAGAAAGCTGCCGAAGCCTGATTTAGATTTCATAAATGCTATAAAACTACCCCGATTTTCCGTTCCTAAAATAAGCTTTGGTAAATCAAGAATGGCGGTTGGTGCAGGATTTTTAATAATAACGGCAATTATTTTGTCTTTAGTCTATTTCTCAAGAAATGTAAAAGCCGATGTAAAGATAATAGTTCATTCACAACCGCTGGCCAGAAGCATTCAAATCCGCGTTGACAAAAACGGCTTAACAAAAGCTCCTGAAAAAACTTTAAGAGGATCGGCTATAAGCGCAACTGAATCCGGAACTTTAACCACACCCACAACGGGAGAAAAACTGGAAGGAAAACGGGCTAAAGGCAAGGCTAAAATTTTTAACTTTTTGACAGATACGGAAAAAGAATTCAGCAAAGGAGATATCTTAACCGCAAAAATAAAAGATAAAGATTATAATTACACTTTCGACGATGATGTAACGGTGGCTGCCGGCGTTTTGGATACAACCACCACTCCACCGGGCATTATCGCGTCGGAAGCGGAAGTAAACATTGTGGCAGCAGATATAGGAACAGTATACAACATTGAAAGCGGTATCGACCTTGAAGTAAAAGGTTATAAAAAAACACAGTTTTATGCCAAAACCTCAACCGACATAATCGGAGGCGAAAGCAAAATAATAAAAACAGTTACACAAGCGGACCGCGATAAGCTTTCAAAAGAACTGACTAAAACAGTAATCGAAACCGCTCAAAAAGCTTTGGAAGGAAAGTCCACAAACTCTATAAAAGTTATTCAGGGAACTTCCTTGGCGGGAGAAACACAGGAAGTTTTCAACCATAACTTAAACGATGAAGCAGACACTTTGGAATTAATGACTACCGTTACAATAAACGCTCTGGCTTACAACACAAATGACTTGGACAAGCTGGTAGAAGAAATGCTCAAAGATTTTGTGCCTGAAAACTTCGTGCTTTCGTCAAAAGAAAAAGAAGTGAACGTGGAGGTACTGGGCAACTCCGAAACAACCGTTTTAAATTCCGACAAAGCTGACCTGCAAATAACTATTAAAACTTTTGTAGTCCCGGACATAACGGAAGACAGCATTAAAGAAATGTTAAAAGGCAAAGATTCCAAAGAGGCTGAAGAAATATTGGGAGGAGTAAAAAACATAAGAACTTATTCAATCAATTTAGATTCAGTAATACCTATATTTAAATCCATACCGACAAACACGGATAATATAAATATAATTATTGAAAGGGAGTGAACTAATTCTCTAACTGCAAGAATTGCATACTATGAACGGACCTGAAGAAATAATTTTAGGAGTGGACTTCGGAGAAAAAACTATCGGACTGGCCTTAGGAAGAAATGGTCTGACGTCTCCCTTAAAAATCATACAGGACGGGCGCGACCTGACTGCTATCAATGAAATATACAAAACAGCTTTATTTAACAAGTGCGCCAAAATTATTGTGGGCCTCCCTTTAAACTCAGCAGGCAAAGAAACTTCTCAATCAAGAAAGGTGCGGCATTTTGTAAAATTAATGAAGATATATATAAAGACACCGATCTTTTTTCAGGACGAATTTAACACAAGCAAAGAAGCACTAAAAGAAGCCACGGCCGTAGACCTGTCCAGAAGAAAAAGAAAGACAATAGATCATTATTCGGCGGCTCTGATTTTAAAAAGTTATTACGATTCTATGGGGAAAAATAATTTTAATCCTGCACAGTAGGTTTCTTCTCTTCCTTATTTTCCTTATCTTCTCGTTCAACCACCATTTTTACTTCCTTTGATTCGCATAGCATACACTCAAAATTTTCTCCCGGCATTAAACAAGCCGGACACATATACATACCGTCTTTATAAATTAAGTCATCCTGTCTGCAGTGATTGCAGAGAAAAACAACATCGTCTTGTGATATTTCCCCGTCATTCGGACATATAAATTTCACTATTTCTTCTTTTTCGCTGTGGGTTTTTGCAAGTGTGTTTTGTTCGTCCGACATAGCAAAGGAATAATAACATAAGCTTTGACTCGAATCTAACCCTCTGATAATCTTTAAATATGATTATCCTGGAAACATTCCTGATTTTATATTTGTTATTCGGGTTCCTTTACGCTTTATATATACTTCTTTTCGCCGGAGACGCGTGGTACTGGTTTCCGATAAACATGGTAGGGGGTCCTATTGTAGTTATTATAATTACAATAAAAACTCTCAGAGGTAAAAAAATACCGTTTTTAAAATAAAAGTATGTACAAAAACCTAATACAGAATAAACAAGCGGCACTCTTTGATTTGGACGGAACAATAGCAGACACGGCTCCATTATGGAAAGAGTCTATAAAAAGAGTATTAAAAAACTTTTTGAACTATGAGGAAGCTTTTGAACTTATGCACGGTGCTTCCGTGTACACAAATTTGAGTTATCTTATTCGGGAACATAATTTGGAAATCAAACAATCAGTAAACGAACTCGTAGACCTCGTCCACAATGAGTTTATAAACCTTATGCAGGAAACGGACTTAGAACCCCGCGATGGGTTTTGGGAATTTACATACGAACTGAAAAAACAAAAAAACCTAAAACTTGCACTAACCACAAACACAAAAAAGAGTATGGCACAGGCAATCTTATCCAAACTGGAAATTTCCGAAACTTTTGAGCTTTATGTTTTCGGGGACGAAGTGTCAAAAGAAAAGCCTGATCCCGAAATATATTTAAAAGCGTCAAAAGCACTAAATGTATCTCCGCGGCAGTGCATTGTTTTTGAAGATTCGGTAATAGGATGCAAGGCCGCAATAAACGCGGGTATGGATGTAGCCGTGATTTGGGACGGAACAGAAGAAAAGCACGAATATCCCGACGACGATAAATTAATTGAATTCTATCCTGACTTTTCTGTGTTTGTTGGGAATCTGGATATAGATTTTAAAGAATTACTTACAAAATCCGTGGATAAGTATAAAAACTCTCCCGAATATCAAGCGGGAACATCTACAGGCACTTCAGCCTCTACAAAGTGAAAAGTTATTTCGTTCAATTTAAAATAGGCCGGAGCGTTCTTAGCCCATTTAACCATCTCCCAAAGTTTTTCCTTTTCGCCTACCACATGCAATTCCAAATACAACTCGGAATGGTTCACGAATGAAGTTGATTCCAACCCTAAAGACCTTAATTTGTTTCTGATGGAAATGTTATATAGGAACTTTCGTAGCAGCTCTTCAAAGGGAACCCTTTTCTTAAATGTTATATGCAAGTGTAGTTTTTTGTGTTTTTCCATATGCTTCCTCCAAAAGACCCTAAATGTTATCAAGCATTGATAGTTTTGTCAATAAGTAAATTTTTACGGTTTAAGAGGATTTATTTTACATTCTTCATTCGTTCAATCCAAAAATAATAATTCTTTATTCCGTCACCACCTATAAGCTGCATTTGCTCCATTATCTTATCCTTCAAGTGTCCCTGACGAGGCAAAGGTGCATCACTTCTTGGCATAATAATTACCGAGTTAACTTCTCCCAGCCATATCCTCAAAATAATTTCGTGCTCCGGATCATCTTGTGGCCTAACAACGGCATAACCGTGAAAGTCTGTTTTACGAGGATCTACCCTTACCTGTATTTCTCCGCCTTCAACAGACTGCCATTGCTGGAATTGCATAATTCTTTGGTGATATTCAGAAAAACTCCAGAGTTCCATAAAATTCATTGCACCAAAATTTTTAGGATTATCAATAGGTTCAAGATTCCTGAGCATAGCGTAATTCACCCGTTTGTCTTTTGTAAGCCTTTCTTTCTCACGTTCTTCTTCTTGTTCCTCTCTAAGCGCTTCTATTTCATCTGGTTCAAATTCCTCAGGTAGCTCACTTTCGCTATCTTGTTTTCCATTATGTTCTGACATACGCTTATAGTATACTCGACTTCAAATTAAACTTCAGAATATTTAGCATTACCTGTCCCATTAATAAACTTATAGTATGATATCCTCACTGAAAAATGCTTGTTTACGTTGTCACTACAACAATATATCCCTACAATATATATTGCTTAAATAATGTGGATAACTCCTGTAGAGTGTAGTTGGTTTGCCTAAAGATAAATTGCCCCACGTATTATATGTTTATTCAAGAAGAAAAAAACGAATTGGATATAAAGGATTTATGGAAACGCGTGCTCGCAGAACTGCAGATAACAATAAATCCCAGTAGCTACAACATGTTTTTCGGCAATACTTACCCCGAAAAAATAGAAAACAATGAAATAACACTCATTTGCTTAAATGGGTTCGTAAAGGAAAATATAGAAAAAAAGTTCTTCTCCCTCGTTCAGGAAAGCGTTAACAGAATAGGAAAGGGCACTTTTAAAATCTCTTTTACTATCAAAGACCGATTAAAGGAACAACAGGAGCCCGCCAAAGCAGGACCTCTATTTGAAAACATGCCCTCTCAACAGACACCAAGATCTGCAACTTCAGTTTCAAAGGAATCCTACACAAAGTCCAACCTCACTCCTAAATTCACTTTTGAAACCTACATAATGGGAAAAAACAACCAGCTCGCATTCGCTATAGCTTCCGCTGTAGCCCAGAATCCCGGAAAAGTGTACAATCCCTTCTTTTTATATGCAGGAGTGGGATTGGGAAAAACCCACCTCATCCACGCAATAGGAAATAGAATTCTAGAAGAAAAACCCGGCTTGAAAGTTATCTATACCACAGGAGAATCTTTCACAAACGAATTAATTGAATCCATTAAAAGCGGGAGAGGAGGAGGAAGATATACCTCTAATGATTTTAGGGATAAATTTAGAAAAGCAGACGTTTTGCTAATAGACGACATTCAATTTATTGCGGGCAAAGAAACTACGCAAGAAGAGTTTTTTCATACCTTTAACGCCTTGTACATGACTCAAAAGCAAATAGTTATAACTTCCGACAGACCTCCGAAAGATTTCAAGAAAATAGAAGAAAGGATAACTTCCAGATTCGAAAGTGGGATAACAGCGGATATTCAGGCGCCGGATGAGGAAATGAGGTCGGCTATACTAAGAAAAAAAAGAGATGAAAACCAGGACGCTGTCTCCAATAATGTCTTGGACTTCATTGCGGAAAAAATAGACACGAATGTAAGGGAGCTGGAAGGGGCTTACTTGCAAGTTTTAACTTATGCTAAAGCCTTCGGAGGCGATGTTTCGGTGGAAACTGCCGCGAAAGCTCTGGGCCAAAAAATTAAATCCGAAACTAACAAAGCAATAAATCTTAATCAAATACTAAAAACCGTTTGCAATTACTATTCCGTAAAAACTGCGGACATAAAAGGTCCTAGAAGAAATAAAGAACTGGTAATTCCCAGGCAGATAACTATGTATCTGATACAGGAACTGACCAAAACACCCTTGGTATCTATAGGAGAATTTTTAGGCGGGAGAGATCACACGACTATTATGCACGGAGTTGGAAAAATAGAAAAAGACATTTTAAACCAGGACAAAATGAGAGAGGATGTTATTAACATTAGAAAAGAATTATCAGCCTGATATAAAAAAACAGTGTGGATAAACGGAATATGTTATCCACAGGATACTAACATATAAACTATCAATTTCAACAAAACATAACCCGAAACACGGCGCTTAACAAAGGCAAAAAAAGCCTGTCCTTTTAAATTTTCCAATCAACAAAGCCAAAAAACAGAAATGCACACTGACAGCCCCGCTTTTAAATAAGATCTACGGACTTTTAAACGTTCTACACAAATCAACATCTCCTACTACTATTACTACTGTTTCTATATATAGTATTTAAATGAAATCAGGGTGAACAACAGTATGTGGAAATCCCAACAAATTTTTTGAGGATACTTAAAGTATAATTGTTATTATCTGATATGTTCCTTATATACTCTTTGATCGCAAAACTCATCCGCCTGTTTGTACTTATATTCAAAAAGGGTTCCGGATACTCCTTGCCGGGTTATATTTTATTAAAGCTAAACCCCAATATTCTATCTTCTACCCGAATTAAGTTTAAGAAGGGGCTGATCTTAATTTCCGGAACCAATGGTAAAACTACTACCGCAAAATTAATTACCCACGTACTAAAATCAAACGGTCTAAAAGTAACTCATAATGATACCGGATCCAATCTGTTAAGAGGTATTGTGTCCACAGTTTTTATGAATACTAGTCTACTCGGTGGATTTGATTCGGATGTGGGGGTATTTGAAGTGGACGAGTTTGCTCTGCCTGTTTTATTGAATTATTTTAAGCCTAACGTTTTGGTTCTTCTCAACTTGTCCAGAGACCAGCTGGATAGATACGGTGAGGTAGATATTATTTTTGACAGGTGGAAAGAAGCTGTTTCAACTCTTTTGCCTTCTACATACATTGTTGCCGATTCCGAACAGGAAGATTTTAAGGAACTTCATTCGTTGTTTTCGGGAAAACTGGAAACTTTTGATTCAAACTTGGATTTGCTCCACCACACAAAGCTGCATGGCAAATTTAACGCTAAAAATGTAAATGCAGCGTTTATGGCGTGTTCCCATTTGGGCTACAGTAAAGAAAACATAGCCGAAAAACTTAATACATTCGAAGCAGCTTATGGCAGAGGGGAGTCTTTTGTTTTCCAAGATAAGAACTTTACAATTCTATTGGCAAAAAATCCTGCGAGTTTCAACAACAATCTTGACCTGATTAATTCCGGGAAATTTTCCGTAGACACATTGTTTTTCATTTTAAATGACAATCTACCTGACGGGAGGGATGTCTCGTGGATTTATGATATACATCCTGAAAAGCTTTCCGATGCCTGCAGAAGTAAAAATATATTTGTGGGGGGCACAAGATATTTTGATATGGCGGTCCGGCTAAACTATGCCAGTGTTTCCGGTTTGAATGAAGATAATTTAAATAGCAACCTAACAGCACTTATAAAAAAAATAGCAGGTAGCGACAAAATAATGGACGTTTTGATCCTTCCAAACTATTCATCTATGCTGGAGATAAGAAGGATTTTATTGGGGAGAAAAATATTATGAAATTAAAAATAGGTTACTTTTATTCGAATCTTCTGAATTTGTATGGGGATACTGGAAATGTTGAGATCCTAAATTTTAGATCGAAAAAGCGCAGCATAGATACGGAAATAATAGAAATAAATGCTGATACTAAACTGACCTCTGACTTAATGTCAGAGATAAATATTATAGTAATGGGCGGAGGTCCGGACAGCGGCCAAAAGCAAATGTACGAGGATCTGCTCCACAACAAAGGCAGTTATTTAAGAGATTATATTGAGTCGGGAGGAGTGGGTATATTTATATGCGGGTCATACCAGCTTTTGGGCCATTATTACAAATCGGCCGACGGAAAAATGCTAGACGGTTTGGGTATATTTGATTTGTATACGCGGAGTTTCGGTGTTAAAAGACCACGTTGTATCGGCAATATGGTATGTGAATTAAATCCTGATATTCTAAATGACTCCGTTTTTAAATCAATTTACGAAGGTTATGATTCTCCAAAGTGTGACTTTGCCAGTTTGGTAGGTTTTGAAAACCATTCCGGGCGGACATATTTGGGAGTGCAAATGAAGCCATTCGCAAAAGTTATAAAAGGCCACGGAAACAATTCCGAAGACGGAACCGAAGGGGTTCACTATAAAAACAGCATCGGCACTTATATGCACGGGCCGATTTTTTCCAGAAACCCGCATTTAGCCGATTATTTAATAAGCAAAGCTCTAAAAACCGACAGCCTCGACCGCTTGGACGATTCACTCATTTATAGGGCGCATTCATTTTCAAAGACTTTGCCCCAGTAAGTTGAAAGGAGTATTTTACTAAAAGTAAATGTTGGAAAAAATTCACAGAAATTTGTTTTTTATTATTATATTTTTAATACCGTTAAATTTGGGAAAGCATTTTATTTTTAGATTCTCATATGTAAACGGACTCCTTTCGGACTATCTAATACCCACATTGTTTGTAACGGATCTGTTTATAATTCTGCTTTTGCTGATCTGGTTTATTGATTTGCTTATAAACTTAAAACCATTTAATTTTAAATCCAATTATCTCTCTTTTTTATTTCTAACACTCTATTTAGCTTCAGTATTTTTGTCAATTTCATACTCCGACAGGCCCGAACCCGGCTTTTATGCCTACATCCGATTGATTTTGTATGTTTTATTTTTTATTTATGTGATTAATAATTTTGATTTTAAAAAAGATTTAAAAATATTTTTAACGGTTGCATGCGCGTCGGTAATTTTCCAAACTGTTTTGTCCCTTTTTCAATGGGTCAATCAAGGATCCATTTTTAACAATTATTTGTTTTTCGGTGAGCAGCCTTATTCTTTTTCCACACAGGGGATTGTTAAAGAAAGTCTTTTCGGTGTGTCAAAAATACCCCCTTATGGAACATTCCGGCACCCGAATGTGCTGGCGGCTTTTATGTCAATATTTTTAGTATTTATTGCTTTCGCCGGTAAAAAAACCAAAGTTGATAAACGGTTATTAACGGTGGCGTTTGTAGGAGGATTTTCCGTATTAGCTATTTCTTTCAGCAGGTTTGCAATAATCAGCTTTGTTTTTGCAGTTGTAAGTTATTTTCTGATTTCCAAATTTAAGAAATTTGGAGCGACCGTATGTTTGTTGCTTGTCCTTTTGATTATCTTAGCCGGCATATCTCTTCCGGTAATACCGTTTAAACAGTTCTTAATCGAGGATCCCTCATTTTCCATAAGGGCCGATCTAATTAAAGCTACATATAAAACCATAGGGCAGGACATTTTATTCGGTGCGGGACTCAATAACAATCTTGTTCAAATAAAGGATCTGCTATTAAAAAATGAGTTTTTAAGGTTCATTCAGCCGGTGCATAATATATTTTTACTAGTCTTATCGGAAAGCGGAGTATTCGCCCTGATTTTCTTTGTTTTATTTCTTTACAGTGTACTTTACAAACTTTTCAGCGTTTCCAACTTTTCCGACCCCGTTTGGAGAGTTCTTCTCATAAACGTCTTTCAGCTTTTAATACTGGGCAGTTTTGATCATTACTTTTTGACTATTCATCAGACTATGCTAATCTTTTGGTTGACGCTGGGAATTTCATTGAAGTACAATTTAAACACATGAATAGAATAAGATTGACTGTCCTATTAATTTTGGTTTCATTAGTGTTAACTGCCTGTTCTATCCAGGATGTTCCGGTTATAGGAAGATTGTTCGGAGGGGGAGGCGGAGGTGTTGAAACATCAAAACCCGTGACTTTAACTGTTTGGGGTTTGTGGGAGAGCCCGGAAGTAGTTCAAGCCCTTATAAATAAATATCAGGAACTAAGACCAAATGTAACCATTAATTATGACGACCGCTCAATATTAAAAATAGACGATTATAAGGACAGGATTTTTTCCAGCGCCGGACAGACTATAGAAGCAGATGTTGTAATGGTGCATAACAGCTGGGTTGCCAGATTAAAAGAAACCATGGTTCCTATGCCTTCCACTGTTATGGATGTGGGTACTTATTCCAGTAACTTTTATCCGGTTGCGGTTACGGCAGGAGTTCACGATAATCAAATATATGCCATGCCTCTTTACTATGACGGTTTAGCATTAGTTTATAACAAGCAGCACTTTGATGAAGTTGGTCAATCGGAACCCCCGACAGCTTGGGAGGAGTTTAGAAGTTTAGCGCTGCGATTAACCGTAAGGGCCGGTGCGGACAACACTTCAAATAACGTGCGAAGCGGCGCAGCCATTGGAACCGCCGACAATATAGATTTCTTTTCGGATATATTAGGTTTGATGTGGACCCAGGCCGGTGTGGAGATCCCGGGTGATTTGAGCACAAGAGCCGCGCAGGATGCTTTGACTTTTTACACTAATTTTATGAAGGAAGACAAAGTGTGGGACGGCACAATGCCCGAAGCCACTACGGCTTTTGCTGATGGAAAAGTTTCTATGATTTTTGCTCCGACTTGGATCGTTAATACCATTTTGGAAGCAAGGCCCGATTTGGATGTAGGAGTGGCTCCGATTCCTCAGGCAGTTCCCGACAGGCCGGCATCGTGGGCGAGCTTTTGGATGATAGCGGTTCCTAATACCAGCCAAAACTCTGCTGTTGCCTGGGATTTCATAAACTTTTTAGGACAGGAAGACCAGCAGCTTTTAAGATTTAACGAATCAAGCAATTTTAGAACTATCGTAACTCCTTACAGTTTGCAGACTTTAAACGCCGATTTAACCTCGAATCCATACTTAAGAGCTTATGTAACAACCGCACCTTTTGCTTCCGGAGGAGTAATGTCTGCCAGGTCCGGGAACAAACTGCAAGTGGACTTGCTGAAGGAAGCGGTCAATTCAGTTTTAAAGGGTGACAGCGCAGAAGCAGCTTTGAAGAAAATGCTTAACCAGTAGGGGTAACCCCAGCAAACCATTGACACTATAGGTCATATATTTTATAATTCAGCAATCTCACAAACGGAGGATACCGTGGACACTTTAACCTACGCAGAAGGCGGGATAGTTTTAAATGATCACCCCGCCGTTACCGGGACCGAAGTTGTTTGTTTCGATCGCGACCGGAAGTTCAAGTGGGCGGCCATCATCTGGACCGGCCTGAAAGGATTTCCGGAGGCCCAGAGGAGCGAGAAGTACGGCTCCTACGAGGCTAATGCGGCAATTGTCCCTGTTGACATTGGGGACTTCGTCATGTACGGGCGACCCTTGGCAGGTGGGGGGTTATCCTGGTATCTCTTTGAGATCACAGGAGCAGAGAACCTCTACCCAATGAGGGATGAGCCACAAAGGCCCTTCCTTCGGGAGGCTTTCCTTGCAAGAGGGTGGCTAGAGGAGTACCAGGCGTGCAAGTTGGTGCTTCCCTGGTACATGAAGTAGCCCGGTAAGAGCGACAGAGAGAATAAGGCTGGGAGCCGGCGGATAAGTAAATAAGTTCCGCAGCGGGTTGGGAGATGCCTACGGTTCACCTATTACCAATATCCCAAGTATTTCGGGTGCGGGGGTGAACGAGCCTAATACCAGTGCAGGTATTGGGTGGAGGGGAACTAATCCAACCACGTATCGTATGAGTCATGCAACTGACCAGATACGTTAAAACGCGGCTCGGCGATGAGGGTAACCCTCGCCAATGACCGATGTGCCTTACAATAATTCTCTTTTTGGGTTTGGAGAAAAAACTCCGTGTTTCCATAAACACAAAAAATCGCGCCCAATGTGTTACAACTACGGTATCCATTGGGAGGTCTGTTTTGGCTTTAATCAGTGGTTGAAGTTAAAAAAGATTTAAGTTTTTTAGGTAGAACCCGCAAACATTAAATATCACGCATATTATATAATTCCCTAGTAATGTTAATACTCGGCATTGAAACATCATGCGACGAAACCGCGGCGGCGCTGGTTGAAGACGGAGTGCATGAAATAAGCAGTGTTATAGCCTCGTCCCAGGAAATTCACCAGGCAACCGGAGGAATTGTTCCGGAGGTGGCCGCGCGCAAGCAGGTGGAGTTTATTGTTCCGGTTATAGAGCAAACCTTAAAAAAGGCGACGGATGTTTTGGGGAAGCGCGACAAAAGTATAAAGGGTTATCAGGATGTAATAGGTAAGATAGACGCTATTGCAGTTACTGTAGGTCCGGGTTTGATCGGATCCTTATTAATAGGTGTTGAAGCAGCCAAAGCGTTATCTGTTGCGTGGAATAAACCTCTTATTCCTGTAAATCATTTAATCGGGCATATTTACGGAAATTTTTTACGGGAGTCTTCCTTAAGTTTTGGTGGTGATTTAAAACCCGGAGAAGAACCCCCGACAAATACCAACCGCACGGTGCCTGTTGGAGACATAGCTTTTCCCGCCGTAGTATTAATTGTGAGCGGAGGCCACACCGATTTGGTATTAATGAAAGATCACGGTGACTTTGATTATCTGGGGGGAACTTTGGATGACGCAGCCGGGGAAGCCTTTGACAAAACCGCGCGTCTTTTGGGTTTGGGAAAATATTTGGGTGGGCCGCTTCTTTCAAAAAAAGCGGCGGAGTGTACTCATAACAGCTTAATCGGAAGACTTCCGCGTTCTAAAATGCACGACAACGATTACGACTTTTCGTTCAGCGGATTAAAAACCGCTGTGGTGCGATTGGTGGACTCTTTATCTATGGGTGGTGTTCCCGTAGAAGTAATTGCCTGCGAATTTGAAAATGCTGTGGTGGATGTTTTGGTGCATAAAACCATGCGGGCTGTTAAAGATTACAACGTGCCAACATTGCTTTTAGCCGGAGGAGTGGCGGCGAATATTCAGTTAAGAACCCGTTTAAAAAATGAATGCGAAGAATTGGGAGTGAGATTTTTTGTTCCGCCTTTGAGACTGTGTTCGGATAATGCTATATATATTGCGAGTGCGGCGTATTTTAATCAGGGCGATGTAAACAGATCTTTAAGTGAAATAAATGCAGACCCTTCTTTAGGTGTTATGGATTTAAGGTGAAATTTAAAATTGACAAAAGC
>CAZEAL010000019.1:0-2105 GCA_964510265.1 uncultured Candidatus Saccharibacteria bacterium | reverse complement strand
TTTAAGTTCAACTAATCCGTTTGGTGTAGTCACAAATAATTGTCCTGTAACCGGATCAATTGTTATAGGGAAGTTGGTTAAAACCTTGGTGCCTCCTTGTCTTAGTTCAAACTTATTATTTTTTACCTTGATTTTTAATGTATTTAATGCTTGGGCTTGAGAACCGGTTGACTCTTCTACTTCGTCTTCATCTTCAAGGTCCACTTCAATTTCCTGTTCAAATAAATCATATTTGACTTTTGTGGCTAAAGTAGGCGATACTGCTTCTTTAATCTTAAGTTTAAGTTCATTTCCGTCCTCTGTTTTAAATTCAAATGATTTTAATAAAGTTCCCAGAGCGTTAAATTCTCTTATGTTTGACTCTGATTTTTTATTTCCTTCCTGTTCTACTTTGCTTTCTCCCACCAGATTTCCATTTGCATCGTAAGTTTTAATTTCTATTTTAACTTTTCCGTTCTCGATTTCTCTTTTAATAAAAGAAATGGTTCCATTCGGGTTTTCAACTCTTTCTAAGGATTTAGTTTTACCGTTGATTTGTTCAAATTCATCCTCAATTTCGTTTTCCACTTCATTTAATTCATCGCTATCATTATCTTCATCCTCCAATTCAACTTCTTTACTTTCATCCTCATTTTTATCCTCTTCGTCATCATCGTTGGTAAAGTTTACGGTTCGAGTATTTCCTGAGCCAGAACTGGATCCGGAGCTACTTGATCCGCTTCCACTACTGCCGGAATTTCTGTCATCGTCACTTTCTTCGTCCTTTTCGTCTTCTTCATATTTCTCATCTTCCTGGTCTTTTTCGTCCTCATCTTTGTCTTCATCCTCATTTTTATCTCCGTCTTCTCCACTTCCTGAACTTAGTACATTTTGAGACTTATCAGCTGAGTTATTATTTTGGATTACTGTATATACTCCGGCTAAAGCTAAAATTGCTACTAAAACGATTAAAGGAAAGTGTACCATGTATAACATTATGGACTTGGCAGGTTTTTTATTCATATTTATTAATGATAAATAATTAAAGTGATAATTTCAAGTATCATGTCAGTATTTATCTATTCATATATATATACAGGAATTCCTATAATTGCCCATTCAAAAAGTTCTAAAGAATCGTCATAAGTTAATTGTATACATCCTCCAGTGGCGGGGCTTCCCATGGTGTTTTCGTCCCTCGAATATATGTTACCGAAGCCATCCATGTGGTAAGGAATAGCATGGAATCCGAATCTATACTGCCCGTTGATATAGCCTATTGGTAAATAATTTGGCATATACCAATTGCCAAAATACGAGATAGTCATTTTTTGTTTTCCTAGAATTTTATATTCTCCCGGCGGGGTTTCCCAGGTTAATCCGGTTGAAACTATGTAGGTTTTAACCAGCTTACCGTTTTCGAATCTGTAAAGTCTTTGCTGAGATTTTATAAGTTCAAGGTAAACATCGTGAAGCTCCCCATTGGTTCTTGGTTTACCTTCAATAGGTAATATTACGGCGTTATTGACTTTGTAATCGGTGGTTCTAAATAATAAAGCCATCTGAATTGCTCTAACACTTTCTTTTTCCAGTATCTTTACGTCATCTTTTTCGTATTTATCTTTAATGCTATTTAAGAATTCTTTAACTTTATCTTCCGAAATGTAGTTTTTAATTAAGTTATTTTCTTCTGTAGAATTTATAAATGTTTTAAGAGTGTTTTTTGGTATGTACACGGGATTTCTTCCGTATTTTATTAATAGTGGATTTGTTATTTTTTCAATTAAATTAGTTGTAGCTGTTTTTTGTTTATTTAAATCGTCTTTGGTCTCTAAATTTAACTTAATTTTAATATCTTTGGTATCTATTATTTGAGATAAGCTTTTTTTGTTGGTAAATACATCTTTATTTAAAGAAATTGTGGCATTAATGCTTGGAGCAATAAAAGAATAATCATAAAAGGAAATAATTGAATTTTTTGATATAAATTCAAACTCTTTTTCCAGTTCGTCCAAATATTGAGACAACCGGGTATCGTCTACCATTATAAATTCATCATTATTAATTGGTTCATTTGAAGTATTTCTACAAAATATTAAAGGTTTTCTGAATCGACAGGTTTTTGT
>CAZEAL010000018.1:0-1868 GCA_964510265.1 uncultured Candidatus Saccharibacteria bacterium | reverse complement strand
AAATTAACACCCAAACACTTTTGTAATTTAACTAATCAAATTTTCGATGTCAGTGAACAGCTGGAAATTCTATTGACAAAAATAGAACAAATATAAATTTCGTACTCAAAAATAAATTGCCATCATACCTGCAAAAATAACCAAACAAAAGGCTGAACTCATATTAGCTAAATACAAAAAAATTCACGCAATAAGACAATAGCCTTTAGAAATAGTGGTAAAAATAAACAAAAAGGTAGGTTATTGGTGGACCTGGCGGGAGTCGAACCCGCTGCCTCCGCAATGCGAATGCGGCGCTCTAGCCAAGTGAGCTACAGGCCCGAAAAACAGGGGTGAATCAGCATAACCTTTCCTTACTACTAAACAAAGGTATTTTACCAGCAAAAAATAATAATCCAAAAACTATTTAAATGATGAATAAAGGGCTATTCAGCAAAACCCGCCGCTGTAATCAATTCAATATTAACCGGATCACCAACAAAAACCTTTAAAGTAACTTCGCACGGACATTTAACACTTACGCCTTCGGGCAGTTCGCTCACCAAACCTTTGTAATCAGCTACAACTATAACCGTAGAAATTTCGTCTCCCTCTTTTTTAACTACACCTCTGAGTTTGCCTGTAACCCCGTCGGCACTCAACCCCGCAATGTAATAGTCTTTATAGTTCAAACTATATTTCCAACCCAAACTCAGCAAACCGTTTAAGTACGATTCCGTAAATACGTTATAAGCTTCTTCCAGAGAAACCTCATCTAATCCCGTTAACAAGGTTTTATAAAGGCTGCCGTTAAAGTCTAAATTTCTAACTTCTACTCTTTCGGTCTCTACATATTTTTTATATCTGTCGTCATACGAAATGTAATAGTCGAGTGTATCATCGGCGGTCGAAGTACGAATCCAATTATATTTTTCGGTCAAAGGTATGGTTTCAAAGTTATTAAATATTTCTGCCGGCTCCAACGGTTCGGGACGGACTTCAGGGGGATTGGGGCGAATCGGTTCTGTAAGAATTACGTTTGGAACTCGCTGCCTCAACGCAAAAAAGAAAAACACCACAATTGCTACCACACAAACGCTTAAAAGTATAATCAACAGTAATGACGTTTGTCCGCTATTACCTATAAGTTTTCTTCTGCCACTATCGCTTATCACTCAAAAACCATTTTACCCAATTTAATAGGAAAAGTCGTGTTGTACTTTTATGTTAGAGCTTTTGTCGGGGCCAACGTTTTTTGTATTAATTTACAATTCATTTACGGATAGACAAGTCTATTAATGGTGCTCCCACCTAGGATGGGCTTGACCCAAAGCCCGGCGCTCTTTCAAATATTCTATATGGCCCTCACGCTCAACTAATAATTTAGTATTGTCCGAGTGAGCTTTCTTCGCAAGTTCGGCGGCAAACTGCCCTCCTATAAAGTGCGGCATAATTACATAGGTTGCCTGATGTTCGTAAAGTTTTATAGCTTCCTCCAAATTGTATGAAATCAAAATCACTACAATGTTTCTGTTAGCTGCTTTAGCTTTCTTCAATAAAAACAAATTTGTTTCATAATCGGGAATAGTAGATATTATTATTTCCGTACTTTCAAGTCCGAGTTCTTCTAAGAATTCCGGATCTTCGGCGTCACCGTACTTAACGTTTACTCCCTTTTCCCGTAACGTACTTACAATTTCCGGGTTAAAATCAACTGCCAGAAAAGAAGATCCAAGTTTTTTAAATGCGCGGATAAAATCATACCCTACTCTGTTGCACCCGAATAAAATCACTTCATAAATTCCAATTGATTCCACTTCTTTTATAGTTTTTTTACGTTCAAAAATACTTAAATAACCAGCAAAATAAGGATAGATTTTATCTGAATA
>CAZEAL010000017.1:0-2224 GCA_964510265.1 uncultured Candidatus Saccharibacteria bacterium | reverse complement strand
TAGTTTATTGGCGGGATTTATTTTTGTAGGAACAGGGCACTGCCCTGTTCTTTAAATTCTATTTGACTGATTTATATTTATATGCAATTATTTAGTATTGCTTTTAGTTTAAGCAAATAGTTTTTTGTTAATAAAGAGGGGGGTATATCATTCAAACCATTATTAAAAAGGTGCCGTTATGAAAGAGAAAATTGAAGGGGTGATTTTTAAGGAGCAGAGAGTTTATATGCTACAAGTTCTCTGGAATCAGTTTTTTGAGAAGGTTCGCACGGGTTATCCTTCTATAGGCAATCATAATTGGAGCCGTTTAATCGAGATGCGGGATGAATCCGTAAGAGCATTTGGTTCCTATGAGCAAATCCCCAAATCATTGCTGGAGTATATAAAAAAGTACGATAGTGCATTTTACTCTATTGCCAAGATGGCAAGTTATGATGATTTAAGAGCCATAAAAGGTATCTGTGAAATTATAGAGGAGGGTGTATCTACTGATATTTTTTTGGATAGATATGGGAAAGCTTGCCGGTGCCTTTACGGTCCATGAAATCTCAGTTTAATTATTTGAAATCGACCAGTCTAGAATTATCAGACAGGTCGATTTTATTTTTAGAAAAAAAGTTGATAAGTCGGGGATTTCAATATACTATTAGATATATGTGAGAGGTTTAAAAGACTAAATTTAAAATTTAAAATCTTATGAAAGATAAATTCTATATTACTACGCCCATTTATTACACTAATGCTAAGCCTCATATCGGACATGCCTATACTACGGTGGCTTGCGATGTTTTAGCTAGGTGGAATAGATTACAAAATAAAGAAACTTTTTTCTTAACTGGGACTGATGAACATGGCGCTAAGATTGAAAAGAAAGCCAAGGAAAGTAATATTGAACCACAAGAATTTGTGGATGAGTTGGTATTGGTTTTTCAAGATTTATGGAAAAAATTAAATATTAGCAATGATGCTTTTATCCGCACAACTTCAGACAGTCACAAGAAAGCCGTTCAAAAAGTTTTGCAAACTCTTTATGACAATGGCTCGATTTACAAAGGATCGTACAAGGGACTATATTGTGTGGGTTGTGAACAATTTAAAAGTGAAAATGAATTAGTGGATGGCAAATGTCCTGACCACGATAGTGTCCCAGAAGAAATGGAAGAGGAATGTTATTTGATGCAGATGAATAAATGGCAAGACACTTTAATTGAAAAAATTAAAAGTGATGAATTTAAAATCCAACCAGAACGCTACAAGAAAGAAATGCTTTCATTTTTAGAAAGTCAAAAGTTAGAGGATATTTCCATCTCTCGAAAAAATTTAAAATGGGGGATTTCGCTTCCTTTTGATAGCGAGCATACGACTTATGTTTGGATTGACGCTTTTCTTAATTATCTTACTGGCTTAGGGTGGGATGGTGATAATAAAAATATCCCAGAGTTGTGGCCAGCCGAAATCCAGATGTTGGGCAAAGATATACTGCGAGTGCACGCTACTATCTGGACGGCACTACTCCTGAATCTCGGGATTGAACTTCCTCAAAGTTTTTTTGTGCATGGGCATATTCTTTCGGGAGGAAAGAAAATGAGCAAGACCTTGGGCAATGTAATCGGCATTGATGAAATGCTTGAGAAATTTGGCGCAGAGGCTACGCGTTATCTTTTAATGAGTGGAGGAAAATTTGGGGATGATTTGGATTTAACGATGGAACGAATGACAGAAAAATATAATAATGATTTGGCCAATGGGTTAGGCAATCTTGTTTCTCGAGTAGTAAAATTAGGAGAAGGTTTTACTCAATATAATTCAAGTGATATTACAACTCCCGAATTTTATAAAGTTAACATGGAGGACAATGAATTATCTAGTGCGTTGGGAACTATTTGGGGGGCACTTATTAATGATTGCAATAAGTATATTAATGATACTGAGCCATGGAAATTAAAGAAAAATGATTCTAATAAATTTAATGAAGTTATAATAAAATTATTAGGGGACTTGAATTTGATTTCTGATTTAATACTTCCCTTTATGCCCGAAACTTCCGAGAAAATTAAAAAAGCTTTGGAAACTAAGGAGAGGGTAATTTTGTTTGAAAGGATTAAATAAATTATAAGGTTTGTAAAGTTTTTAAAGTTGATGCGAATATGCGAACAAGATTTAATTTGCAGGTGCTAGTATGAGATCCCCGATAAGTTAATTTCTAGCGCTCTCCGCCAGCTGG
>CAZEAL010000016.1:0-2365 GCA_964510265.1 uncultured Candidatus Saccharibacteria bacterium | reverse complement strand
CCTCGGATTTATATGAAGCAATATACCGCTTGTAGTTGGAGCCGGGACTTAATGTTTGTTCAATTACGATATCGCTTCCGGGTGTTTCGATTTCCCTCAAATATTTTATTGTTAGCGGGTGTATTTCCTCCTTGCTGATAACTAAACCTCCTTTTATAGTATCGTTATCTGTTTCAATTTCATCTGTAATGAGGTTTAAGTCTTGAAAGTAATTATCACGCTTGATGTTAGCCAATGCGAATCTGGCTAAAAGTATAATTAGTAAAGTTAATATTAAAATGCGCTTTTTCATTTTATCCGATTAAATTAACAGTTAATTCTGAGATAATGCTGATAATTTGTAAATTACTTTAATACAGCAGAATTATACAGTGCTCATTTTTCTAAGAGTTTCCTTGGCTTCTTCTATGTTTTTATTATAGTAAACAGCTTTTTCGAACTCTGCTTTGGCTTTTTTTAAATCGCCTTTTATTAAGTAAATTCTTCCTCTAAGCATATATAATTCCGAAAAAGCCCGGTTGCCGTTATTTAAGATATTTTCGGAAATCTCCATTACTTTGTTGTAATTTTCCATTTCAAAATAAGCCTGGATTGGTTCTATTTGATACCATAAAGCCCTTTTTGAAAGTTTGTTTTGGACCATTTCGAATTGTTTAGTGGATTTTTTATATTCACCTGTGTAGTAATATGAAATGGATAAACTAAATCTTGCTGGTACGTCGTCGGGATTTCTCTCCAGGAATTTAGTTAAAATTTCAACGGCGTTTTTCCAGGATTTACTTTCTTCTTTATTGTCCCCTAATATGGCTTCTGCAATACCGACTTTGTCTTTAGGCACCAACACTAAATACTCGTAGTTGAATTTATGCCATAAAACATTGAAATCATCATATTTAAACCTTAGATTCTTTCCTTGTAAAGAGTCGTCCTGAATTAATTCATTTGAAGTTTCATCAAACCCTTTTACTACCCTATAGTGACCGATATCTTCATTGGGTTTAGTCCAGGTAAATGTTATAACCGGAATGTCATAAGTTATAAAATACTTAAGTAATTCTATATTTCCGTTTTGTCTGTGGTATGGGATTAATCCATATTCCTTTGCTTTTTCTGCCAATTCATTCAAAGTCACAGATTTATCATCGTTGTCTCCTTGAGGATTTTGATATGGTCTCAAGTCATCGCCAATTTCTTTTTGGCTTACTTTTATTCCGAAGTAGGAAAGAGTCATGGATAAAGAAGCCGGACCGCAATTGTTGAATGTTTGAAATATATGGTAGTCATTTTTTAAAGTCTTTTGAACCGGTGGTTTTGAGAGAGAAATCGGGGTAGCTTCGGCAGGAGTTGTTTTAGGTGAATCCGGCGAGGGAGAGGTGGTTATAATATTTTCTGGTGGTTGTCTTGTTTTGGATGTATCCGAAGGAATCAAATTAAAAACTTTGACTGTTACAAATAAAAATACTACTAAAACAAGTAATAAAGATAGTAATCGGTACATAGGTTAATTTTATCAAGCTATAAACGAAATTTGAAATTAGGAATCTGTCAAATTTAGGTGTGACTAAAAAATACAAAATTAAGTTTTTAGAATTTTTGCAAAGCCAATTTGTATTTGTAATAATCAATATATGAAGAAACCGTGGATTATAGGACCGGGGATACTATTTTTACTAATAATTATTTTATTGCTAAGTGCTATACAAAAACCGCCAGGAAAAAGAATTGAAGAAGGAGCTCGGGAAACATCTAATTCCGAAATGCTTAAAAAAGGTGGTGTGAGTAACACTGATGAAGAATTAATTCAATATTACGAAGGTTCTTTGGGGTATTTTGTTAAACCAAATAAAGAAGGTAACTATCCTGGTGTGGTAATGATCCATGAATGGTGGGGTTTAAATAAAAATATTAAAGATATGGCGGAACAGCTGGCTTCTAAAGGATATATAGTTATGGCAGTTGATTTATATTATGGAAAAGTAGCTCAAACTGCTGATGAAGCCCGGGAACTGGTTACGGCCTTAAATGAAGAAAAAGCGTTGGAAAATATGAAAGTAGCAGTAGAATTTTTACGCAAGAACGGTGCGGTTAAAATTGCCTCGCTGGGGTGGTGTTTTGGGGGCGGACAATCACTTCAGCTCGCACTAAGTGGACAAGAACTTGATGCAACAGTACTTTACTATGGATCTCTTAAGACTGATCCGGAAAAACTTTCAGTAATAAATTGGCCGGTTCTGGGAATATTTGGCGACCAGGACACTTCAATACCTGTAGAAACTGTAAACAGCTTTGATTCTTCTTTAGATACCTTGAACATTGAGAATGAGATTTATATTTATCCGGGAGTTGGACATGCATTTGCTAATCC
>CAZEAL010000015.1:0-2784 GCA_964510265.1 uncultured Candidatus Saccharibacteria bacterium | reverse complement strand
GGACGCGGGTGGAGTACAGTATCTCGAGTTTCAAAGCATTTGTTTACCTAGCACTAATTGTTGTATTGGCAAGGAATATGGAGTTTTGAAATGAGTTCGCGGAGGGAGTGGGATGCACTTGGAACTTTTTTCTCAAACCACACTATGCAAAATTCAATGTTTCTCTCTTTTATCAATCCTATCGGATAATCTAGTCATTGTATTCAAAAACTCTTTTTCAACGTCAATATTGTACTTGGACGCTAAAACAAATATTGCCCATAGACAGTCGGAGATTTCGTGCGCTAACTCTTCGTTTACATTTTTATCTCCTAATTGTCGATAGCCCTCTTTAGCCATAACTAGCTTCATTAAATCACCGATATCCCCGACTAAACCCTCCATTACCTGTTCAGCACCCCAAACTACACCATACATTTCCTTGTTTGCTACATCGTATTTCTCTCTGATTTTCTTAGCTCTATTTATCAAGTCAGATATTTGCATTATTTAACCTCCTTATACTGTTCCTGACACCATACGGGGGTGCACGGAACAAACATAGTCATGTTACCCTCCCAACAATAATTTTCATTAGGTTCTATTAAAACCAAATCACTCTCGTTCACTTCTATTTCTTCTTTTTCAAGTATTAGCTTACCTGAACCACTAATGATATAAGCCATCTCTTTGCATTTAGTATTTACGACCTTACCTTGCGTTGGGTAGCGACCTGTTAACTCAATAATTGCACCATTTATATCGCTATCGCCCATAGGATATTCTATAGCTTTACAAACGTCACTATTTTGAAATGAATGTGTTTGAGACTTTTTTACTATTTTCATATTTTGTTATTTTATCACAGGAAAATATGAAAAATACCTGCGGGATTGGAATCCACGTGCCACTTTAAGTTATGGAATACTGTATTTTCGGTTGTACGATTTTATCGTACAACTCACCTTCTAAACCAACAAATATTGTCAGTACAATACCATTTTCCTATGAAAGACTGGCGGTGTTTGTTGGACAAAGTTCGAAACTATTTCGAGCAGAATCCAAATGATTAAAATTACTAAAGCGGACTCGGCAGGGCGAAACAATTTGTCTGGGGGAATGGATTCGCCCTGCCTCGGCTGATTTCCCGCCCGCAGGAGGGGTCTGGGGAGGAATGCGGGCGGGTTTAGGATTTGCTAAATTTTCTTGCCGCCAATCTATTACTTTATATCCTTTTCTATATCTTGTCCTTCAATGTTATACTTTTTATTTTTGAAGAATTTTGAAACAATACTATTGATAATCCAAGTCATTACCATTAGCAAAGAAAAATAGATTAGCCCTATTGATGTGAACTTCGGCAGTGTATCTTTGCCAAGATAGCCCAAAATTCCAGCGACAACACCAATCGTTGTAATAAGTTGCAAAGATGAAATGGTATTTTTTGTACTCTTGGCTTGAAGTTCGGAAAAAATTTCAATAGCGGAAGTAAGATAATTTTTAGTCATTCCCCAAAGATGTTTGATGTACTCGTGGGTATCCAATAGCGTCTCAAATTTAAATTGAAAAAGTGGTTGCAAATAATCGTCAATTTTTTCTACATCAGTAATTTTCTGTCGCGTCTTTACATAGGCGGGCATTTGATCTATTCTAGCCCCGATTAAGTTGATAGTTTTTTGGTAAACGGATAACTCATTTCTTAACGAGTCCACTTCGTTTCCTTTTATTTCTCCCCGCTCTTTAATCATTCTGATTTTCTCCCACAATATTCTGTGGATTGCCAAATATCTATGGAGTTGGGATTTAAACTCCTTAAAAAATATTTGTGCTTCAATAATTTCTCTCACTAACTTTTCATCTTTTAGATTATTTATCAAAATTATTCCGGGTGCGCGATACACTTCTATATTTTTGGTAGTCAGCGTAGAATAAACATCCTCGGAAAAATCTTTAAAAATTTTGTCAGTTTCTTCTTTTGTGGCATCAGTAACGGTAATAATGTACGGCAGAATGGTCTTGATATTTGCCAGTTCCTTTGGAACGGGCGCGCCCTTACTAAAAATTAAAGAAAGGGCTTTTGAGAGTTTATTATCATAGTAATCTTTGATTGATTCAAAATCATTTTTCAGAGAACTAAAATCTTTTTCTAAAATGATTAAGCCGTCCTCATAAATTCGGTAGCTGATTTCTTTATTGGTTTTTACAAGTATGTATTCTAAAGGTCCGCTTTCTCTACTCACGCTATCAAGAGACAAAGAACCCATAGCTTCATCAAGTTGTTCTTTGGGAAAATCTAAATTAGATTTCCCGCGATTAAGAAAATCCCAAATTTCTGTCAGATGTAGGGTGGTTCTTTGAAACCACCCACCAATGTAAATTTTCTGTATTGTCATAAAAATATGGTTAGCTTAATAATAGCACGATTTCAAAACTATTTAAAATTTTTATTTGAGTAAATCGCTCACTTTTACTTCAAGGGCTTTCGCAATTTTTTGAACTACTTTCAGCGATGGGTTGCGGACACCACGTTCAATGCCACTAATATAAGAACGGTGGAGGTTTAACTTCCTTGATACATCTCCTTGCGAAAGCCCTTGTTTGAGACGAACTTCCCTAACCCTTTTGCCAAATTGTTTTGATATATTTTCCATATTTTTATCCACACTTGCTTATATCTTATCGTTTGTCGTAGAATAGGTCTATGGAGAATCATACGTCTACACTCTTAATAGATTGGCGGCAAGAAAATTTAGCAAATCCTAAACCCGCCCGCATTCCTCCCCAGACCCCTCCTGCGGGCGGGAA
>CAZEAL010000014.1:0-6303 GCA_964510265.1 uncultured Candidatus Saccharibacteria bacterium | reverse complement strand
GGAACTAAATATAATAGTTTCCACGATGCTAATTACACCCCATACCCTCGTAGGAATAGCACTGGGTACTACAATTCAAAACCCCGCTATAGCTGTGCCCTTAGCTTTTGTAATGCACTTTTTAGGAGACCTGGTCCCACACTGGGACTTCTTTTCCCATACTGACAGAGAACAAAGGCTTAGAGGATGGCGGCCGATCGCGGTTATGGCCGATCTTAGTTTAGCTATAGCGCTTGGTATGTTTTTTGTTTTGTATGCTTTATGGGTTGTAAAGAGCACAGATATGGCTGTAAATATTTTTTTATGTGCAGTTGCCTCTGTTTTGCCCGACGTACTCGAAGCCCCTCATATTTATATGACCCCGGATAAAGAACCTAGGATAACAAAACTCATTTATTTTTTTCAGCATAAGATGCAGTTTCAGGCTTCCCTGCCTTGGGGTATTATTTCACAGCTTGGGGTGATGGCTTTTTGTTTGTTATTGATTTTAAGTTCAATAAAATAATTCCAAAAGCAACCAATCCGCCTAAAGTTAAAGCAACTTGTATGGCAACTTTCTCTGAAGCAGCAATTCCGATAAATCCGAAAAGAGCGGTCGTTCCCCAATAAAATAACGCGATTTTTCTAACACTCCATCCCCTCTCCATAAGAAGGTGGTGTAAATGCCCTTTGTCGCCGCGAAGAGGATTCTTCCTTTGGATAATTCTACGAATTATGGTTACCAAAGCATCTAAAAAGGGGACCATCATTATAGTTATTGCAGTTGCTGCTTTGGAGGTGACTAAAATAGAAAGAGCGGCTACCACGATACCAGCGGAAGTAGCCCCAAAACCCCACATTATTTTTGAAGGATGCCACATGTAGTAAACTAAACCCAGGCTTGCCCCCGACATTATTATTGCCAGCTTTGCATAAGAAATCTCGGCACGTTGCAATGGAATAAATCTCAAAGATAGTATTACAATGATTATTCCTACAATTCCTATTATTCCAGAATACTGCCCGTCTATTCCGTTTGACCATGAGAGTAGATTCAAAACCCATACGATCCACAAAGTAGTAAATATCGCGGATAAAGGTTCTATTGTAGTATTGCCAATTTGGATTTTGTATTGAGCAAATTGGATGACGCCGCCAAGCGGGTTTCCTATGTAATCGGTCCTAATACCAAAGAATAAAATGATTACAATTACCGTGACCATTAATAGTAAAAGTCTGATTAGCGGATTTTCGAGAAACTTAAACTTGGATTTTATATGAGTGTTTTGATAGTCATCAACTATACCCATAAGGGCGAATATTCCCGAAGCCAGAAGTATTCCGGCAATAGGAGTTGATTGCGGTACGAAAAATAGTGAGGTTGCTATAAAACTTATTGCAAACACAAAACCCGCTCCTCTTGCGGAAGGTTTAGCCAGGGACATTCCCGGATGTTTGTGAATTGACGGGTCCGTAACGATTTCCCTATCTTCCATGAACTTTATAAATTTGGGGGTTATTGCATAAACAATTAAAAATGCCGTTATAAATGGCAGAGCAATATCAAAATACAACGGGTTTATGAAGGGTTCAAACGGACGGGTTGAAATTCTAAATATCCTAAAAAAAGAATAGGCCAAAAACAGGTTTGAAAAAGTAATCAGATACAGGGTTAATTCACTGTAATATCTTATGTAATATTTTTTCAGCACTTTAGTTAAAAATAATCCCGCGGCCAGAATAAATAATGTAATTAAAGGTATTAGTATTAAAAGATTTTTGTCGGCTAGTTGCTCTTCCCCCCAGGGCTTTGTATACCAAAAAGGAATTTTCTGATTTAAATATACCCTGCGGTATAAAAAGTAAACTATCTGGACAGCTACCAAAAAGAAATTGAATATCCACACCTGTTTAACCTGGCTAGGTAGTTTGGTTAAAAAGTCAGGGATTTTTGTATTAGGCTTAAGTATATTGTTCATATTGTTGCACGGGCATATTTAATATTACCGCACTTTAGGCGTGTGATATAAATCCTTCATTTTTTTGCCAAATAGCATCCTGGTTTGAGCTTCCAAAAACGGGAAGAATGAGAATGTCAGCAGGTTTACTAAAACCATAGGTCCTTCCAGAAGTGAGAAAGTTTTTTTCCACAGCGGCCAGTTTTCGGGCATAGGTCTTACTATTTTGAGTTTTAAAATAGTCGCAGGTATGAAAAATATTAGAGGTATAGTTAAGATTACGCTCATGATCTTTGGGAGACTGTAAGCATAGCTGGTTTGTTTTATATATGGGTTCACTATTGACACAATACTAAAGCCGAAAGTAATTAAAAACACAACATTAACAAGAAAAGTATATTTTTTGATATGTTCTAATGTCCATAATAGCTTATGCCTAAAGGGAATTCTTTTGTTCTTCAAAAACTCTCTTAAAGAAATTGGAACGGATACTGTGCCCCAGCCCCACCTGACTAATTGTTTATATAAACTTTTGTAAGACCCCCAATAGCTTTTCCCCTCTACGGCATCAGCAGAATATGGAATATAATGACAGACTCCTATAAAGTCTCCGTTGCGGACGGAGAATGCTCTCCAAAAAAATACGGTGTCGTCTATTCCTACCTGTACATCCCAGTAATTTGCGTCGATTAATGTTTGCAACGATGTGGAGTAGTTTGAAAAAGTGTCTTTTAAACCTTTATGCGAAACCACCCAGTCTGATAGTCCGCCCATTAAAATTGAGGTAGCTTCTATACGCATTAAAGTCGGAACTCGCCAATAATTGTTGTCGAACAAACTAACTGCTGACGAGTAGAATTTATTGTCTCTTTTATCGTTGGTTAAAAATAGGTGTGTGAGACGGGATAAAAACTGCGGATTCAGAGCGTGATCAGAATCCATAGTTGTGAATATATAGTTTCTTAGATCTACGTTTTCTTTTTTCAAGTCCTGGATTGCGTGTTTAGCTCCCCAGGTTCTGTTAGCTCCGGCAACTCCGATTGCTTCTCCAGGAATTCCGGCCGGGTGAATATAAATCATCAGACGCTCTAATTTATTTACTCTGTCCCCTATTGCTTTTATTATATTTTCTTTTACTCTTTCCGAGTATTTTTCTTCGATTGTAAATACCAGCGTCACTTGCTCGGTCGGAAAAGTTTGTTTAAATAGCGCGTCCAAAGTTTCTTTAAATATCTCATATGGTTCGCTGTACGCCGGAATCAATATAAAATGTTTCGTTGTTTTTAGGGATGGCGGCAGAGTTTCCTTATCGGGAAGTGTTTTGAAATCCAGTTTTTGGCATTCTTCATACCAGTCTACTTTCATCTCTTTTTTATATCTAAGGTATCCGATAATCATTCCCATCGAATGTCTTATAGCCAGGTAAACCCAGAATACGGCAAAGAATGTTAACATAAAAACGGTAACTTTGGGTGCCAGCAAACCCAGCCAAATCGGAGACAGTAAAACTGCCCACCTTACACTTGTAGTGAGTATTTCTAAAAATCTGTAAACCGCCTGGTCGTTTTTTTCTACTATTTGTGCAATCATATTTGCCAAACTTTTTAACTTATACCTTGTTCCGTCTCTCTTCTGTGGGGTTCCGTGCATTTTGCGCTTAACCACGCAAAATACGGCTTTAAATTAAGTTAAATATTTTTCGGGTGTTTTGGTAGGAACTTGAGCATATAAGCTCAAAAGGCAGTCCTTTCGTTTCTGCCACCTTTTGTGCGATTATTCTAACATATTTTGGTTGATTTTTTTGGCCGGGTGCTCTAATGCTCTGAGGCGGTAAATACGGAGAATCGGTTTCTAAAATGAACTTGTCGAGAGGTACTTTTTGCACTGTTTCCAGAAGCTCTTTTTTTGTCGGATAGGTTATTAGGCCGCTAAATGAAATATAGAAGTTGAGTGCAAGAAGTTTTTGTGCGGTTTCCCATGATGAAGCAAAGCAGTGTGCGACCCCTTTTAGTTTATTTCTATTTGATGACGCAGTTTCGTTACCTTTTTGAGTTGCGGTTACTGATGAACTGTATTTTGTAAGTGATTTAATTACCTGCTCATCGCCGTTTCTATTATGTATTACTATTGGAAGATTATTTTGTAGTGCCAGCTCTATCTGCATTTCAAGAAGATTTATTTGATCTTCCAAGTTTCTTTCGTTGATTTTGTTGTTAGTTTTGGTTTCTTCCTGTCGGTTAGTTATATCTATTCCGCATTCACCTATGCCTACAATTTTTTTCGATGTACTAAGCTGCTGCTGAAGTTTTTGTTTTAGTTCTTCAACACTTATATCCGGGTTTTCGTGCGGGTAGATGCCAATTGTTGCAAATACCTTTTCGTATTTTTCTGCGGTTTCTATGCATACCTCATTATCTTTTAAAGAAGTTCCTATGTTTATGAGTTTTTCTACTCCTTCTTGGGCGGCGTTATCAAGCCACTCCTTGAGAGTTTGTTCATCGGTTGGGAGATGGCAGTGTGAGTCAATTAATTTATTTAAGTTGGTCATTATTAGAAGATAGCATATTTATATTTGTGAAGGCGCATTCAGATCGATTCGTCGGGGAATCGTCGAAATGCGCCGGTCAGGGGAACATGTAGATTCCGGATCTGCACGTTCCGTGGATCAGGTTGTAGGTGTTAACCGAAGACGTCAACATCCAAAAAACCGGATGTAGCATTCCACTCCTGCGAGTAACGCTTTTCTTGCATGTCGCTGGAGCGAAATCCCAAACGTCCTCTTTAACCACAATACAACCTTTTTGGTTGCAGTAGGTTCCTTCCCACCATCCGGTGGGATGCGGAGCAATCCGCCACAGAACATATCCGAGCAGCGCCCCTACCACGATGATCAGCAGATCTAACTGCCACTCCTTTAATTTCATCGTCTTTCTCCCTATAGGTTTTGTTAATGCTAGTTTACATTACGTATATTGAGAGGTAAAGCTGTGAATCAGATTATTATCCATCTATAATTATTTAATATGTTTTTCATAAACGGAAGGTCGCGTACTCATCAATTTTCTTTTCATCCAATTTCACATCATGCAGTTTACAACTTACTGCATCCCTGGCATTTGATTCCTTCAAATTACAGGAAGCTTCATAAAGCAGCGCGTGATATTACTACAATTAACCAGCTAATTACTTTAGCATATGCGGTTGGTGGTGCATTTACTACTGTATATCTATGGAAAGAAACTAATGATGTAGGCAGTATAGTTAAATATAATTTAATTCAGTACCCTGTTATTCTTTTGTGTTATGTGATTGCCGGTCTTATTTTAAAGAAAGTTCAGTTTAAGCATTTGATTCAGATCGGGGTGTTTTTTTATATCTTAAATTATCTGCTGCTGATTTTTCTGGGGAAAAGTGTAAACCAGTTCATTTTGCTGGTCGGTTTTGTTCAGGGTTTAGGTGCGGGATTTTACTGGTCGGGATACGGTCCTTTTACTTATAAAACCACTAAAGACACTAATAGAGATTTATTTAACGCTTTAAACGCTTCAATCGGTTCTTTCATTTCTGTTTTTATACCTCCAATAGTAGGGTTTTTACTTTCAATGAATTTGGCAGCCAAAGAGGTAAGTATCAGTTATTACTTGAGCTTTTTTATTACGATAGTAATTTTAGTTATTTCCTTTTTTTATACAGGCAGACTTCTTGACTACAAAGTTGAGCGTTTGAACATAAAAGAGATTTTTGGTCCGTTAAAGTTTAAAGCCTGGAAATATGTAGGACTCAGAGATTTGGTTGACGGTTTTACTGGCGGTACAGAGCAGTTTTTAGGCACCCTACTTGTTTTTTTCGTATTACAGCGCGAGATTGACATGGGACTATTCAATAGCTTTTTTTCCATACTATCGATTTTAATTACATTAAAAATCGGAGAATCCCTGATTAGAAAAAACAGGTTAAAAGTAGGATTTTTAGGAGCGGCATTTTTAACTGTCGGAAGATTCATATATATTTATATGTTTTCATTTTTAGGTACAGTAGTAAGTTCTATTGTAGGTCTAATTGCTGGGCCGTTGTATGGAATTGGGTTGGCTTCTACTTTTTTCGATGCATTGGACCACTCTCCTGATCATGAAAAAGCTTATTTTGCCTATATTACTTTGCGGGAAGTGTTTTTGGCGGTAGGAAGAACTTTTGGAGCATTTTTGTTTTTGCTTTTTATTAACAATATAGAAAATAAATTGGCAGTAGCTAAATACTGGTTCCTGCTTCTTGGATTTACGCCCTTAATATATTTTTATTTAACCAGGCGTTTTGAAAAGTTGCTTAAATAGTACTTTTTGTGTTGAGAATGTAGAAATATTCTATA
>CAZEAL010000013.1:0-9312 GCA_964510265.1 uncultured Candidatus Saccharibacteria bacterium | reverse complement strand
TCAAGAGAAATTTTCTCTATGGCAATTTTTGTTTCCTGCCCCTTCAAAAGTGCAGTTTTGGGAGCTTTTTCCACGAGTTCTTCCAGTGCATTCTGGCTTCTGGTAATTCCAAACTCTTCCAGAGCCTCACTTACCGCAAAGAGAACGATGATGATGACCGCTTCTTCCAGCTCACCCAAGTACACAGCACCAAAGGTGGCTACGGTCATAAGCAAATTTATATTAGAGAATTTTAGCCGAGCGAGACTTTGTAAACCGCCAATAATGACCTCCCGACCAAAGAAAAAGATAATACCGGCAAAAAGTGGATACTCAATAATGGGGGGTAGGTGAATCGAAAAAAGAGACAGTATCTCAAGGGGAATAATCAGCAAGAGTGTAGCCGCTAACCGCTTAAATTTGGCTTCTTTGAGAATCTCTGAGATGAGCATAGTTTTATTGTACTGCACATAGATGCGTACTGATTAGTATTTCCTTTGATTAGCGGATCTATTCAACAGTCAATTTTCCCTCCATCTCTTTATGTCCTTGGCCACAGAAAAGACTGCAGTAGAACCTAAAGTTCCCCTTTTTAGTTGCGGTGAATTCGACTGTTGATGTGCCAACAGGTAGATCCTGCTTGATACCTAACTCATCGATCGCAAACCCATGAGGTACGTCAAGATTATTGATTGTAAGCTTTACCTTATCACCCTCTTTAACAGTGATACTCGCCGGTGAGAAGTCAAACTTTTTGGCTGTCATGGTAAATTCTTTAACACCGCTTTGAGAGGTCTCGCTAATGGGTGAGTTCGTCGCAGTTGGCCTATTTGTTGTAGACGGAATTTGTGTTCCTGATGTTTTTGTTTGGGAATTGGAACCTTTGTTTGCAAATAACGCAAATCCGCCAACCAGTAAAACACCGACTACAATAACTCCAATCATCATTGGATTCATGGGTTGCTTAGGCAGATCAGTTTGATTAGTTGTATTTGTATCCATAGATTAAAACACCTCCTCTCATAATACTTCTTTCGGAGCTGAGATAAGTGACGATATGCTGTATTCGCTTACAATAAATTGTTCACTGTCGCTACTACGTTTAATGAGATAATCAGAGCTACTTTTATAAAACTCGAGCGTCTCGCTTTTTCCGTCATATTCAATAGTAAGAACTAGACTGGACACTTTAGGATAGGTCGTGCCTTTGGTCACGTCATATAGAGACTGTGCAGTTAGACTGGAGGCTTGAGAAAGAACAGCATCCACTTTATCCTTTTTTGCTTCCTTATCACCACTCATCCATTTATCTTCCTGTTTCGTTAGTATGGTTATGACATTCCCTTCTCTAAGAGTAATTTTGGTTGCCTTGGTTTGATCAAAGGTCAGGATAGTTTTGTCGTACCAATCAGACACAGAAGATAATGCAGTAAGTGACACATCCTTCAACAGATAGACCGAATTGTCCCCATCAAACCTGGCATATACGGCTAACCCACTCCCTTTACCGAGGAGCAAAGTGAGTTTATTATCTATCGTCACTTTTGTAGCCTTATCTGTCGTTAGCTCAAATTCTTGGTGACGTTTATCTGTTTGAGCGATGATTTCCGGTGGGGTAGTAACAAGAAGTTGGTTGATTAAATTTTCGACTTTGGCTGAATCAGCTTTTTTACCCTGTATCTTCCAGAGATTATTTTCTTTCTTCAGATCAATAGAACCAGAGGTATTCTTAATAAGAATAGATTGTGCGGAGCTTTTATCAACCATTTTAATTTTGTCCAGATACGGTGAAGTTTCGATAGTTTTGCTGGGCAAATAGGTTTTTAAGCCCAAAAATCCGACAAGTACCATTAACACTATGATTAAAATTTTCAGGTTTTTATTTTGCATAGACTCGTTGTGTTAATTGTTTTCTTCGTCGTAAATAAAAGACAGCAAAAGCGATGACTAAACTCGGCGGAATCAGCAGGTTGCCGTATTGTACAAACAAAATGTCTGTGGGGTTTTTGAATTCAAATACGGCTCGTCCACTGGATTTGGCAGGGATTGCCGCCAAATCTTTATCTGCCGCAAGATAATCGATTGTGTTTGAAAGGAATGCCACATTGTCTCGGTTATTTTGTAAAAATTGGTCGTCGGCAAGTGTCGAAGATGATACAACTACTAAACGCATCTCACCTTTCTCAACCAAAGCAGCTAAAGGTATTTCCTTAGCATTTGGGGTAAGTGTCTTGACTGACTGAGGACTAATATTGAAACTACCCTCTGTTTTTCCGGCGTTAACTCCAGTTGTCAGGAGCGTTTTTTGGGTAATACCTTCTTTGGGAGCAAGAGTCAGAGAACTTGGCCAGCCCAAGCTAATACTTTTTACCGTTGCCAAAGGGGAAAAAGTATCTGATGCAGGAAGTGCCCGTAACCAGTATGGATATTGAGACAAATATCCTTGTCCACTCTGATCTCTAAAAGTCAAAGTTTCAGAAAGCTGTAAATCATAGGCTAAATCATTATTGAGCGTTACGCCGTAATCCGAAAGCAAACTGGGTATAGATGATTGACTCTTGGTGGCAGAAAGGGTTTGCTGGCTAATACTCACCCCGTTTACCAGGAGGAGTACTCTACCATTTTGACTCAGATAATTTTTGATCATGGCTGAAGCCGTACTTTCCTGGCTGCCATCGTCAACCACCACCAGAGCACTGAGGTCTTTTAGCTTGTCGGTTGCATCAACGGCAACTGTTTCAGTCTTGTATTGCGTTGCTAAAAGCTCATCTAGTATTTGATTTTGTGAAGAACCGTTTCTATACATACCAATGATCGTGTCTTTACTGCCGGACAATTTTCTGATGCGGCGGGTCAACTGGTATTCAAGATCTGAAGTATCGGAAACAAATGGAATGCTTTCGGTTTTGTCGCCAAAGCGTAGCGCTATACCTAACACACCGGCTTGTACTTCAAATTTGCCTGACCCGACACTATTAAACTGTATTTCGCGGATGCCTGCTTGTTGGGCCTCCTGAGTCACTTGCGGATCAGCCTTCGGGTCAACAAACCGCACCTTCACATTCGAACCTAATTTCTCATAATCCTTGAGGAGATCGGTTATGTCACGGGCAACCAGTTGCATTTGTGTTGGCAGTTCGCGAGAAGCGTAAACCGTGATCGTTGTGATGTCGTCAAGATTCTTGATCGTTTGTTTTGTGCCTTCCGAGAGGGTAAATAATCTGCCTTGGGTTAAGTCAATCCGAACCGGATACGATGACAAGATAACATTAGACACTATTCCGATTGCCAAAATAAGGCCGAGAGCAAGTTTGAGCTTTTTCGCCTCTTTAGGACTTTCCGTGGTTTTACGCTCTGATAATTTTGTAATCGATGCGGCAAACATGACCCCGGTTATAGTCAGAAAATAAAAAACATCCCGAATATCCAGAAGTCCTCGGGCAATATTCTCGCCGTGGGTTAAGACTGAGAGTTCAGCTGCTACCCTGCTAAATGGAAACGGTAGCATCTGGGTCACAAAATCAAGTCCGATGATGATCAGAACAAAACTGATCGCAGCTCCTAGAAGAAAACTACTAATAGCGTTTTTAACATACGCAGAGGCGGCAATCCCGATGGAAATAAATGTTGCACCAATAAAGATCGCCCCTATATATTGTCCGATAAGTTGGCCGATATCTGGTCGTGAATAGACAATCAGTGTCAGTGGTAAGCCGATTGTGGTAAGAAGAATAACACCAAAAAAAGCGAGTGCTCCTAAAAATTTCCCTAAAACAATCTCAAACTCGGATATTGGGTGGGCAAACAAAAGCTCCAGCGTTTCGGATTTATGTTCATCAGTCAAAAGCTTCATTGACAAGGCTGGAGCCAGAAGCAAAAGAAACCAAGGCAAGAGTTCAAAGTATGGGCGCAAACTGGCCTCGCCACCGACAAGCGCGGTTCTTGTATAAATAAAAATAGAAAGTAGCAAAAACGGCACAATGACCGTGTAGGCTAGAGCACTGTTGATATAGCCGAAAAACTCTTTTTTTGCTAATCGAATAATAATGTTTTGTTTCATAAATAGTTTAGCTACTGGTCAATTGACTAAAGACATCCTCAATTGCTTGTTCTTTTGCAAGCAACGTGAGTAATGTCCATTTATTTTTCATTGACAATTTGTATAGTTCTTCACGAATATCCTGCTTTTTTTCTACTTCAATGACAAAATAATTTTTCCTGGGCTCAGTAACTGCTGTTACTCCATCGACTTTTTTCAATACCGATAACACGTTACTTCCTTTTACTTCAATCTCAACCACTTGAGACGATGAGCCAATCTTTCTCAGGTTTTCTGGTGTTTCGTCAGCAACAACCGCTCCCTTGTGAATAATAATCATCCGACTGGCAATTCTGGCCAGTTCTGTCAATACGTGAGAAGAAATAATCACGGTCCGTTTTTTGCCTAAGTCACGAATTAAATTCGCTATGTCTTGGCGCTGGTTAGGGTCAAGTCCTTCGGTTGGTTCATCAAAAATGAGAATATCAGGCTTGGTAAGGATGGCCTGCGAAAATCCCACCCTCTGGCGATATCCTTTTGAAAGTTCAGCAATCGGGCGATAGTACACTTCACTGATTCCGCAGCGATCAACTACAAAATCAATTGCGTCTTGTCGATCACTCTTGGCAATTTCCTTCATATCCGCCCAAAAGGCAAGATATTCTTCAACGGTCATTTCGTCATAGAGGGGATTATTTTCAGGTAAAAATCCGATTCTTTTTTTAACACTCCCATCAATAGTTATGTCCGTTCCATCTATTTCGACACTTCCCTTGGAGGGCGGCAGTACGCCGGCGATCATGCGCAGCGTGGTAGTTTTACCGGCTCCGTTTGGTCCTAAAAGTCCTACGATCTCCCCTTCATTAATTTTTATATTTACGTCGTTCACGACAAATTGTCGGTCGAATCGTTTTGATAGTTTAGATAAAGTAATCATATTATTTTATAAACAATCTGTTCCCAGTCCACCGACACAGTTTTCTGTTGGCGGTTTACCGCGTTCGGGACATTTCTCAGAATAAATACAGGCTCTATCAGTAACCTCTGGTATCTGTTTTGCTGTGGGACTAAAATCTAAATCACTGAAACTAAGAGCTATTCTGTCTAAATCTTTAAATTCGTATTTTCTAAAATCATCATTTTGTTTTGATCCGTTCAGATACCATTCTACTTTATTGGGTAGGTTTGTTTTCCAAGAATCAATAAGTTGACCTAAAGTCACGCCTGTTTTATGTTTGTGAATTACCTCTTCGGTATCCTTATGGGAGTGAATATCTGGATCTTTTTCGAAAAACTCTGGACGGCTTTGTAATAAAGTTTTCGTTCCGTTTATAAATAAAGCAAAATCGGCATGTTCATGTACCTTTTCTCCTACAGATTGACTTGTAGGCTTTGGAGCCTTAAGAATAGCCGCATTAATAAATGTTTTGAAATCTTCAGGAGTCTTTGGATTGGGAATCTTTTCTCCATTGAGGAAAAAGGTCGGAGTGCCGGAAACTCCAAGTTTGGTTCCTGAATTCTTATCGCGGTTAACCCGCTCTTTTACTTCGTTTGAGCCAACGTCTTTTTTGAACTGGTCCATGTTTAATCCAATTTGTTTGGCATAGCCCTCAAAAATAGCCGGATCAGGGGACTGCTTTTCGCCCCAGTTCTTTTGATTATCAAACAGAATATTATGCATTTCCCAGTACTTACCCTGTTTCCCGGCCGCTTCAGCCGCAAGTGCTGCCGGTAGGCCGTTTTTGTGCCCTGGAAGGGGGAAGTAACGGTTCACGAACCGCACATCGTTTTTGAACTCCTCTGCCAGTTGCTTTACCAAAGGGTAGTAAGCGCCACATGCTTCACACTCAAAATCAAGGTATTCAACAATTGTCACTGATGCATCTTTATTGCCCTTAATATAGTCGTCAGAAACTACTTCAAGCAATTTTTGGTTCTCTTGGGAAACCGGCGTGGAACTGTTCGAATCTGATGACGAGGACGAATCCATTTTACTAAAAAAGAAAACTGCCCCAACGAGGATTAAAATAGTTGCGACGATGATACTTAAAACAAATTTATCTTTTAACATACTACAAGTTGTAATAGTAACAAATTATTCATTTAATTTCTAGACTTGTTGTCTGATGAGCTTAAACAACATTCGTAGTCCAGCTTTTTATAAATATCTTTGATTTTTTTAATAGAGGTAATTTCTGGATCATAAGTAATAACTGTTTGTTGCTTGGCGTAATTTGTTGTTGCTTCTTTGACCCCTTCTAAATCTTCCAGCTCAAAATCGATATTGATGGCACAACTGACACAGTGCATGCCGGTTATTTTTAAAGTAACTGTTTTCATATCACGTTAATGTTTCCTTTAAACATCCCCATGCTGCACATAAAGGCAAGCGGGCCGGGTGTCGTGGGAGCCGTAAACTCAATGGTATCTGACTGACCGATGGGGACGATCCGTTGTAAATTCATTTTAGGAATTGTGAGTGACTGGCTACATCCGCCGCCGCCTTGATTCACAATATTGAACTTTACTTTTGAGCCAGCTTTAATATTGACTGTTTCGGGTTGAGTACGATATCCGTTTTGAGTTATAAAGATCGTCGCTTCTTTTACTGTGTCTGAAGCAGTTGTGGCACCTGCAACTCTACTCCTATCACAAAAGCTGATTGTACAAGTGATGTTCGTTAATACATTCTCAAGAGTAAAATTACTACCACTCAAGGCTAAAGCACCATTAAGGTTGTAGAAAGCGATAAGCATAATTGCTGCCGCAGCTATTTTGTTAAATGTTCCGCTTACGGAATTACCAAGTTTTCTGGCTGCATATCCAAGAATGAAAAATAAAGGTGAGGTTCCCAAGATAAAAACGAACATCGTAGTAGCACCCGCCAGAGAAGAACCTGTCGAAATAGCATACGCCATCATCGCCTGTGTAGCTCCACAGGGAATAAGCACCGTCATTGCGCCAAGAAAAGCCGGGCCGAAAACAGCTTTACTTCTTGACTGATTTTTTACCAGCCGAGTCAAAAACTTGGGTGGTTGGATGACGAAATAGCGAAAAATGGGGTGAACCTGAAGAAGATTTAGAGCAGTACCAACCATAAAGACTACCGCAACAAATTGCAGAAAGACACGGGCCGAAAGTGAGAGTTGGAACACTGTGCCAATAGACCCCAGCAGGAAGCCAAGAAGTGTATAGGCAATGAGCCGTGTAACTAAGAAGGAAATGACTGGAAGAAGATGTCCAAACCGCTTAGCTTCCTCTTCAAGTTTATTTTCCTCTTGCTGAGCAATTGAACTGGCAAGAAGACCGCCCTGTACTGCCAAACAGGTTAGTCCTCCCGCAAATAGTCCTGTAATGAAAATTGATGTGATTTCCATATGTTGTTTTCATACAATTGAGTTAACTTTGCAAGGCTTTCTCAATCATCGGCTTAACTTGCTCGAAAGGTAACGCACCGGGAACCAGTTGGGTATTACCCTTTGCGTCAATGATGATTGTTCCAGGGGTTCCGCTGACTCCCTCTTCAGTGCCCTTTGCCATTTGATCTTTGACCTTTTGAGCCATTTCACCGGAATCCAAGCACTGTTTAAATGCTGATTCATTTAGTCCCAGCTCTTTAGCCAATGGTGTTAACTTATCTAAAGCAAATCCTGTTCCATTTCCGGCAGTACGTCCAAATATCGCGTCTGTATATTTCCAGAACCCGTCATTCCCAGCTAGTTTACCGGCGCATTCAGCGGCCTCTGCCTCTTTTTGAGCATTGGCATGGAAAGATAATGGATAATGACGATACACCCATTTCACCTTATCACCATATTCTTTAATAACTTGTTGCATTGTTGGATGAAATTTTATACAAAATGGACACTCCAAATCGGAATACTCAACCATTACAACTTTGGCATTTTTGTTACCTTTATACCAATCTTTATCTGTCACTTCAGGCTTTTTCGCAGCCTGTTGCGGTTGAGCTGCGCCTGCAGCAGCCGGGGCACCAGCAGGCTGATTACCTGTTGTCGTGGTCGTCCCAGCCACCGCAGCGCCCTTTTCAAGATATTGAACTTTGGTCCACAAAGATCCAACAACAAAAGCGCCAATTACTAACGCTCCAACTAAAATTAAATTGAAATTCAATGGAAGAGAAAATCTTTGTTTTTGTTCTGTCATATATTTTTTTTATCTAACTTTTAAAGTATACTACAAACTGTAGAAGAACAGAAAACAAATGTCAATAGGAAACACTGGCAAAGGACGCGGGAGCGTATGATGGGGAATAACTCTGGGATGAGGACTGCATGGGTGACATTAAAATGGACTTATTGATATTTGCTTTGCATGAAGATGCACACTCATTACTGCTGACACAGGTCATAATTGCGTCTCCTCCGAGATCATGAAATTCTATTGCTTGAACCGGCGCCAGAGAAAGGGCTAAGAATACCAACAAGAAAACGCCGCTTATTACACCATTTTTGAAGGTAATTGTAGGTTTATATTTTGTTTTATGGACAAGATAGCGTATCCGAGTCTCAAGCGTATCAAAAACACCAAGTCCTGATGTGCCGATAAACGCATATTGCGGTTCGTGCTGGATTAGTTTCTCAAGAGCGCTAACAAGATGGATATTCCCATTGTGATCAGTGATGGCGACTGCGTCCGCTTCCAACTCTCTCTGAATTCGATAGTGCTTAATAAAATCTTTGATAATCGGAAAAAACGGCAAGAGATTCTGGACAACAGAAGCCATTAACATGACAAGGTTATCTCGGTGGTCTAAATGATATTTTTCATGGGTAAGAATCGCTCGAAGTTCATCGGCGTTAACGATATTTAAAAGTCCGGATGAAATATAGATCTTTGGTCGAAAGATACCAAAACATATGGCCAACGGTTGACTGGTTTTGATCATTCGAACCTGAGTTGTAATTGTTAGCTCTTGGGTTATGCGCTGGAGTTCTCCGTGAGGGGATATTGAATGTTGGAATTGTTTTCTTTCTTTTAGCAACTGGACTGCTAACGCAAAAAAACGAAATCCTATAAAGCTCATAACTGCAAGTGAACCCACAAATAATGGCTTACTGGCGATCATTGACAATGGTTGAACTGAAACAGTTTGAATAATATTCTGGCAATAGTAAATAGTAGAATGCAGGAAAAATGGCAGATATTTTTGGCAGACAGATACCAAAAGACTAACAATGCTTAAGACAATAATTCCTAAAACTATTACATAAGATTTATGTTTTGTCATATTCTTTGAGAAGTTTCAACAAATACTCTTTCTCGTCTTTAGG
>CAZEAL010000012.1:0-3919 GCA_964510265.1 uncultured Candidatus Saccharibacteria bacterium | reverse complement strand
ATGTTGTAATATACACATATTGCCAGAGTAGCTCAGCCGGTAGAGCAGTCCCTTCGTAAGGGAACGGTCGGCGGTTCAATTCCGCCCTCTGGCTCCATTGACACTTTAGATAGTGTAAAATTATAGAACGCATATGATCAACAAAGATTATCTATTGAATCTTGATTATAGAAAACTCTCAAATCAGGAACTAAAACATAGACTTGTCACTTTACTTCTGATAAATGTACTTACTATCGGGAGCATGATCGCAGCTATAACCTTATTCGGACCGCAGATCGGCGGGATGCTCGCCTTCATTTCCATTCACAGAAACGAAAAGGACAAAGACAACATTACAACCACAACCACCCCCATATTTTCAAACGTACCAAAAGCTACTAATAAGGAATCTTTTACTTTAAATGGAATTGCCAAGCCCGGTTCCGAAATAAAACTTTTCGTCAACGGACCTGAAACTACATCAACCACAGCAGATTCCAACGGTCTATTTACTTTTGTCGATGTGGGATTGGTTGAAGGAGCAAATATTATCTTTGCAAAAGCAATAGATTCAGATAACAATGAGAGTCCTCCTTCACAGGTCATTACAATAGAACTGGATAACAAAGCTCCGGATATTCAAATGGAATCGCCAAAAGACGGAGACATCATAAAAAATCTTGATAAAAGGATTATTGTAAAAGGCAAAGTTAATGAGAAAGCAGTTATAAAAGTTAACGAAAAGCTTGCAATACTGAAAAATGATTTGTCATTTGAAGCTATTTTGGGAGTTGAAGAAGGTGATTTGGAAATAAAAATAATGGCAACCGACGAAGCGGGTAACAAAAAAGAAGAATCATTAAAAATCAAGTACGAGAAGAAAAGTTAATATATTCTGCTAATACCAAGAACAACATCCATAAAACAGTTATTTGTGAAAAAAATAACGAATTTACAAATAAGGCATGCACCATCAGTCCTAAAAATGTCACAGTATAAAAGGTGAACTCTTTTGATCTTACAAATAAATAAAATGGTAATAACAGCCCTACTGAAAATACGGCAAACCCTATTATTCCCGTCGTAGAGAGTACCAGCAGTAAGCTTGAGTCCGAACCGGCTCCGGAATGACCGCCCAAAGTATCTTGTGTAATAAAACCATATTCCAATTGTGCATATCTATATGAATTAAACCCGACTCCTGCAATAGGATTATCTTTAAAGATTTCTATAGCATTCCTCCACGAAATGAATCTAAAGTAAGCTGAATCAGCAGGATCGGTACTTCCCGCGATTCTGGTTTGAATACGCGGAACGGCAAAGTAAGCTAAAAAGACCAACAATCCGGCTAATATAATTAATTTTGGGGATTTTACAACTCCGTAAATAAAGATAATTACGCTAAACATTAACCAGGAACTTCTTGAAAAAGTTAATAACAACGATACTAAATATAGTATAAATATTACTAAAAACATTTTCTTTGATATATTGCCTTTCAAGTCTAATTTGTAATACATAAGTAAAATCAGACACAGATTTATATAGGCTCCTACAAAATTGGGATCGAAGAATGTAGATACCAAACGATACTTATGTGGATCCCAACCTAATGAAGGATCCAAAACCTCGAAATCAGGCAAAACTATCAATTGCACAAAACCTAAAATACAAATTAAAATTCCTGATAATAAAATGGTTTTTATTACAATATCTGTTCTTATAACGTTATTTTTTAAACTTAAAAATATTAACGTTGCAAATAAGAGATACATAACAAACCTTATTAAATACGATAACGAGACGAATAATTCCAGTGTACCAAGTCGATAAAAATTAGAGACCAATGTCGTTAAACCTATGTATCCGAATAAGAAAAAAACTATCATAGTTTTGGGTATAAAAATCCTTTTATTAACAAGAAAATAAATAACCCCCAGCACAACAAAAATGAATATAAAAATATCGAATAAATAAATATTTACCCCTTCTGATTTAGATAATGAAGATAACTGGCCTAACGATAAAAACAAAAAACACGTTATAAACAGGAATTTAAGCATATTTTTCTTTCCACGCTTTATGGGTAAAAAATAATAACATAAACAATATTAACAATTCCGAAATCCATGTAATTGCTGATGAAGCATAAAAGGAATATTTCGGAATGAAGTATATGTTTGCGGACACATTAAAAACCGCACTTACCAGATAAATAAAAGGTAAAAACTTCTGTCGTCCTAAAGTCACAATAAGCCAGGATAAAGGCTGGGTTAAATAAAATACAACTAGTCCTAGAAATAATATTTTTAAAACTTCAACAGATTGCGAGAATTGGGATCCCCCCAGGATTTCAATTGCTAAAGGAGCTAATATTATTCCCAGTATACTTGCCGATATACCCATACTAGCCAGAATTGTTATGGATTTAAAAAAAGTATTTTTCAGTCTAACCTCTCCTTCCATCATATGTCTTACCAATATCGGATATGCGGCGTTCATAAAAAATGTCGGAACTACCAATGAAACCTCAAAAATCTTATACGGTAAGCCATAAATGGCAACACTTTCAGTATTATTAAGATTGTATTCAGAAGGTAGTCTCATAATCGAAATTAAAATTGAATCGGCTTTAAAATTTATTTGGCTAAAAATAAACATCAACCCAAGCGGAAGCGTTTGAACCAATAATAACTTTATAAGACCTGTGTCTATTAAATCCTTGGAAATTATTAAATCTTTTCCCGACTCTTTAAGTACTTTTCTTACGAAAAACAAGTTTATTAAAAAGGCACCAATTCCACCTATAACATAACTAAAATTTACTAAATATACAGGTAGTTTTAATACGGTGAAGATCAAAACAAAAATCAGAATTAAAATACTCCCAAATATATAACCAATAGTAGAAAGATCGTATCTAAGCTTAGCCTGAAATATTATATTGGTAGTAGTAAATAATGCCTGTGTTAAAATTAAAAAAAGGCTTAAGTAAATTCCAAACTTAAGTAGTACCGAATAGGGGAAAAACTGCAGAGAAATAATACAAAATAAAATAAATAGAATGGATATTACAACTCTTAAAAATAAAACATTAACAAAGTACTTAACGCTTTTTTCCCAATCCTGTGAAATTTCTCTGGTCGCGATGGCATTAATCCCGAAATCAACGATTATAAAAAACAAGGCGGGAAAGTTCTGCATTAAATTAAATTCTCCGAATCCTTCTCGCCCGTAAGCCCTTGTTACTATAACAGTGGTCAATATTGTGATAGACATGCTTACTACTTTTCCGATTAGCTGATAAATAGTATTTGAGGCTACTTTTTTAGATGTAGATGATGAAAATGACATATTAATCACACCCGACAGAGGATATCCGAGCCGTCTCTAGTTTTTCGGGATTACCGGACATCTTCTTAATGGATTTTACTGCATCATAACTTGCGTAAGGTACAAAATCTTCCCTTACCCACGAAAAATGATCAAAAGGCGCTTTATACCAAATTGTAAATGGTGTAACAGCTATAACCCTGTCGTCCTTCAACCAATATTTTTCGTAAGCTTTCTTTAAATTATCAGCTACTTTCGTTGAAGGTAAATAAGATGAATTATAAACTTCTCCTTCAGCGTGCGCCCAACCAGTTTCCGTAATAAATACAGGCAAATCTTTGTTTACGCCAAATATTCTTTTTAATACATCTAACTCGTATTTATAAGCTCTAATACTTTTACGTCCTTCGTTATCTGGATTACCGCTAAAATTTGGCTGGGGATAAGAATGTGATGCCCAGCCGTCCAGCTTATTGAAAATACCGTCAACTTTATCTTCCATCTTCAGCATAAAATCGACTGCATCCATAGTTGTTGAGGTATTCGATGCGCTGATATTAAACGCTCCATTTAACATAAAAAAATCGGAATTTTCTTTTTTAAA
>CAZEAL010000011.1:0-4099 GCA_964510265.1 uncultured Candidatus Saccharibacteria bacterium | reverse complement strand
CGTCTGCAAACTCCTGCGAATATTTTGAAAAAGATTCAACAGAAATGTTTTCGTCCTGAATGCGGGAAATGAACTTTAATATTGCGGCAATAAACTTCGTAGGATTTCCCAAAGGCCTGAAATACTTTAAATCAAATTTAAAAAGGTTTTTTCTCACGAGAAGCCATTGGTCCGGGGTGGAAATGATTTTATAGGAAGGGTCCAAACCGATCTCCAACCCTTCCGAGCGGAGAATCCGATCGGCAAAAGAATGAAAAGTATAAACCCACGGTTCCTCATAACCCAAAGGCATAACATCGCCAATTCTCTCAAGCATTTCGTTAGCTGCTTTTTCGGTAAAAGTTAAAGCCAGTATTTCTTCGGGGCGGACGTTTTCGTGTTCAATAAGATTTCTTATACGTTCCGTTATAACGCGGGTTTTGCCCGTACCAGCACCGGCAACAACCAAAAGAGGGCCGCTTTTGTGTTTTATTGCGGTTTCCTGGAAGTTGTTTGTTTTTAGCGAATTTTTAATTATTTTCTGTTGTCTTGCAGTTTTAGTTCGCGGCATAGTGTTTTGATTATACAAGAGATTCAATTTGATGTAGGGCAAAAGTAATATAGCTATTTTGCGGATTGGAAAATGTTAAAAGTTTTCAGAGCTGTACTTAAAAAAAGCCAAACACAGGCGGGATCGGGGGGATCGGGCCTGTGTTCTGTTGTTTAGCGTGGGATAGCACTTTAGCTTAAAAGGGCAGCAACAGCAAGCAGCACAAAAATTGGCGCTGCCCACAACCCTATATAAGCCAGGACTACCCCGAACCATGACAGTGGAATTCCCACTACCTGCATGGTCCGCCCCAAGCCACAAAGACCGACGCCTATATAGAAGAAGAAAAGGCCCGGCCAAGTGGTTGGAATCCACGCCTTCCTGCCAAAGTTGCCCATGGTATCTCTCCTCGTATTTAGTCGGTTTGTTTTACATTATTATGTTGAGAATTTGAAAAAAAAGAAAGTAAGCGAATTCAAATGTTAAATCTTTATAGTTATCCCGAGAAGCACAGGGCGCGGTATGCGCTTCTCGGGTTGTGGGTTGTTCACTTGGTCCTTCCTCCAACGAAAACAATAACGAGACCAAGTAAAGTAATGGCGATGCCCGTCCCCGGGTCCGAATCCACTACAAAAGGGCCCAAGATCAGTGCAATGACGCCAAGAACAACCAACTTATTCCCACTCCCCATCGAGCGAGTGGTTTTCACACCGCTTTCAACAGATGCCTTCGCGGCATCCCCCACGCCCAACACGAACTTTCCAACTTTCACTGCTGCCCAACACGCCCCCAGCATAAATGCCAGGGTTACAACCAGCGCGCCCAAGTCTGTTGGGTTAGACATATCGACATTCATGTTGTCCTCCTAATTGCCTAGTGTATGATGAAACCTATAGTATCACAATGATTTTTAAAAAGGAAATTTAAAGTACTGTTTTTTCTACTCCAACAACCTCGGCTCTTCCTCCTTACTCTCAATAGCCTGCAAATTCTCAATTCGACCAAACAACTTCATAAACCGTGATTTGACACTTTCCATCGTTTTATATGCGTTCGAAATGTGCCTTTCCAAAACTCCCACTTCTTCCATATACTTTTCCGCTTCTACTCTTAAACCGGCAAGAGACTTTAAAACTTCGCTCACGTTCTTCTGTAAAGCCTGCTGCTGGTAGCCTACAAGTATAACTTTCAGAAAGTAAGACAAAGTATTAGGAGAAGCCATAACAACATTTCTCATCTTTGAATATTCTTCTATTTCGGGGGTGTTAACTATTAATTCGTAATAAACATTTTCCGAGGGAATATACATAACCGCCTGCCCTGTTGTTCCCTGATCCGGCTGAATATATTTGCTGGAAATTTCGTCTATTCTTTTTTTAACGTCCAAAATAAAAAGCTTCTTAGCTCTTGCCCGCTCGCCATCGTCGTTTCCGTTCAGCATCATTTTGAAATTCTCCAAAGAAAACTTTGAATCTACTGGTATCATTCCTCTTTCGGTTAAAACCACCGCATCACAAACACTTCCGTCTTTAAATTTATATTGAGTTCTATACATATCGTTAGGCAAAGAGTTAGCTAAAATTTCATATAAAAACTGTTCTCCCAAACCTCCCCTCAATTTCGGCGATTTTAAAACATTGCTCAAATCTTTCATGTCCTGACCGAATTCCTGAATTCCCCCAAGCTGCTTTTGAACTCCCATTATTACCTCTTTTGCAGTATCAAGCCTCTCCCAAATCATTTTTGTCTGCTGGTCCATGGTTTGGCGCTGGTTTTTTAACTGGTTTTCCAGAGTATCCCTCTGATCCTTCATTTGTTTTTCAAGAGTTTCGGAGTTTTTGTCGATGGAAGAAGTCATCTCCGTTTTCATCGTTTTGAGCCACTCCATAAGTACATTGTTTTCGCCACCTTTCATTTCTTCTTTTAATTTATTAATTTGGGAAGCAAAAAAGTAGATTAAAACTCCTACAGCCCCAAGCACTAAAACTACTATAAGCATTAAAGATTGTATCGAAAGCATGAGTTTAGTTTAGAGTGGTGTGTCCTCTTGGTCAAATTCAAAGGGCCCTCCCTTTCGGAAGAGCCCCTCCAATGTATTCTTGAGCGTACGTCCCTAACAACACAAACATACTAACATGCACATTTGACTATTTCAATGTTAAATTTTCTGGCGGAGAGTGAGAGAATCGAACTCTTAGCTCAAGAAGAGCTCACGTCATTGTTAGGGACGCTCTATTACCAAGTGGACACACCCTCCAAATTAAAAATTACAGCGCAAATTAGAATGAGAAAATGAGATAAAATCTATTTAGAGTAGAAATATGCCTAAATTTTTATACACAGTAATAATAGCCGCAGTAATCATGTGGGCGGTGATGTTGAAATTCATGGACTCTTTTGAACCTGTCGGAGTAGCAGCTATTTCTGTATTTGAACTACTTTTATTAATAACTCTTACTATAACTTTTTCCGTTCCCGTTTTTGCCGTGTTGTACAAACGCGCACCGATGCATACAAATTTAAGGCCGTTATTTAGAAAAAGTTTAAAATGGGCCGTTTTTCTTGCCAGCGGAATTGCTTTGGCTGTTTTGTTAAAAATTTCAGGTGTACTTACTTATTTTAATTTAATTCTATTAATCCTGCTTTATTTTGTATTATTCAGAAAACTACTAAGCAAACGCTAAACTTAAAATTAGGTCGGCCATGCTAAAATTTAGCAATGACAAAGAAAAAAGTGTTTATTACTACAGCAATTGACTATACAAACGATGTCATTCATATCGGACAGGCGTATGAAAAAATATTGGCTGACTGCGTTGCAAGATATTACAGGCTAAAACTCGGTGACAGCGGCAACGGAGAGAAAGTGTACTTTTTGACCGGCACAGATGAGCATGGCACAACAAATGAAAAAGCAGCAAGAGCCAGAAATCTCGAACCCCTTGTACATGTAAACGAAATATCAGCCAAAGACAAAGAGCAGATAGATTCATTAAATGTTTCATATAATAGGTTTATTAGAACAACCGACGAAGACCACAAAAAAGTGGTCACGGAATTTTTGAAAAAAGCTTTAGAAACGGGAGATGTGTATAAATCAAAATATGTTGGATATTACTGTGAGGGATGCGAATCACATAAAACTTTGAGCGAACTGAATGAGAACAAACAATGCCCTCTGCACCTGACCAGACAAATACAAGAACTCGAAGAAGACAACTATTTTTTTAAATGGTCAAAGTATATGGATTTTTTAAAAGATCTAATCAAGAACTCTCCCAAATTTATTTTACCGGCTGGAAAGCAAAATGAAATGCTCGCGTTTTTAGAAAGAGGTCTAAATGACATTCCCATAAGCAGGCCGTTTACCAAGGTTCCGTGGGGAATACCCGTTCCCGGAGATGAAGAGCAAGTAGTTTACGTTTGGTACGATGCACTAGTTAATTACTATACCGCGGGAATTCAAAACGGTTTTTGGAATGAAGAAACAAAAATAATTCATTTTGTTGGAAAAGATGTTGTCAGATTTCACACATTGTTGTGGCCGGCGATGTTAAAAAATGTTAATTA
>CAZEAL010000010.1:0-2251 GCA_964510265.1 uncultured Candidatus Saccharibacteria bacterium | reverse complement strand
TCCAAGTCGTAAGTGCGCATTTCATGAAAAACACGATAGCATATAGCCCGCTTGAATTTCAATTCATAGGGCCTTATGCTTGAGTGGTTTTCTATATTCCGAAATCTGAATCATGACAAAAGCTACTGAAACTCTTGAAAAGAAAATCGAAGCCCAGTTAGAAAAGCTGAAACAGTTAAAGGCTCGTAAACAAGCTATCGAAGCTAGAGAAAAATCAAAGCAAAAAGAGCAGGAAAGAAAGGATGATACTCGACGTAAAATTTTGCTCGGTTCTTATTTAATTAAAAAAATGAATGCCAATGAAGCTAATAAAGAAAAAATACTCGCTGAACTCAACGAGTATTTAACAGAAGATAGAGATAGACAACTTTTTGATTTACCAAATGTTGAGGAAAATTGATTATGAATAAAGCCGATTTAATTGCTAAATTAGCACCTAAATTAAATATTAATCAAGACGAAGCAAGAGTTGTTCTTAACTCAGTTCTTGAAGTCATTACAGAAGCCTTAGTTGAAGATAAAAATGTTCGATTAGTTGATTTTGGAACTTTTGAAGTAAAACAACGCGCCGAAAGAATGGGACATAATCCCAAAACTGGCGAAAAACTTAAAATTGAAGCTAAGGAAATTGTTACTTTTAAACAAGGTAAGGCTTTGGGAGAGCAATTTATTGTTAAGCCAAAGCAAAAAAGTAAAGCTAAGAAGAAAGCCTAATTTTTCTTAGCTCTTTGTTTTTCTTGTTCGGCTTTATACTCTGGAATTAGCTCATTTAAGATCTTTTGGATATTTTCTATATCTTTGATCTGCAAATTATCCCGATAGTAAATTAAGTCCTCTATTTTGCTTTCCATCTGCATTTTTTCGGTGGGTTCTGCATTTTGGGATATTCGGGATAATAGGAAGATATAACCGCATATATTTTCCCTCGCAATTTCATAATTTACGATATCGAGGTATTCAGCTTGTGTGCCGTGAAGTTCTTCTAATAGGTTGGTTAATTTCATCATGCTTGAAACCCTGCTTTTTCTAAACATGGATAAAGCTCTCTGAACTTTTCAGGCTCTAAAAGCATGTCAGCGATACGAATAGCAAATTGCTGAAAACTTTCCGTACCTTGTGAGTATTTGCTCATTTCGGGCATTTCAGACATTTTATTGGCAAATAAGTGGCGCTGAGCATCGGTCATTTTGATGAAAAAATCAGGGGTATTGGGATCACGTTTAATTTCAATTTTCGGCTGTGTTTTTTGCTTAAACCTGAATGAAAACCCAGTGATGGTACGCCCTTGTTTATGCTGTTCATAAGTGGTTTTTATATCCGTATGCTCATTGATCTGGGTAATAGCTGTGTCTAATACACGGTTTTTAAAATGATGCATACGTTGATATTCATCATCTTCAACACCTAAATTTTTACGTAATTGTTGCAGTTCAAAAATTGGTGTTTTACCAACCTCACGCCAGGCGATTAATAATTCATAAAGTCTGGTGGCGTACTTACTGGTTAAGTGTGCAACTTGTTTGGCTTCGTATTTCGTAAAATGTTCTTCTAATCGAGTGATTAACGGCACTACGTCAGGTGCGAAAGTAATTTCTAATAGCGCTAAGTCATCTACATAAAAAATACGACTAACCCAACGAGAGCGAACAACACCCACTTTTCCTGTTTTTTTGTATTCTGCTGTATAGCTAAACTGTCTATTAAATAGATTGTTTACAGCTTCTTTTAGAGCTTTATAGGATGCATCTGCCGATACATTAAAGAGCTTTGCATAATCACTAGCATGTATTTCTAGTTTGCTATCTGCCGTGATGCCCTGTCCTAATTCCCTTGCATTAATTATCGCCAGCATAATTAAACGCTGTTCTGTTAGTTCTAAATTATAACTGGCGTTTATTAATGCATTATCTTTCACAACTAAACCATTCTTCATATTAAATACACGTTATTATTAATGTGTATTTAAACACTACATATAATATGTGTGTAAATCAAGAGAATTTGTGTGCTTATACAAGAGAATTTGTGTGCTTATTGAGAGTGAAACCCTCTGATACCAATGCTTTCATAGGGTCTAAAAGCATTTAAAAGCTTTAAAAATAATTAAAAGCCTTTCGGCAGGGGAGTGGAACTGCCCTAGGTACTCGCTAAAGCTCGTACTCTATTGAAGCTCGTTCCTCGCTTCGAGGGGCAGTTTTTAATTAATACTGTTTGTGATATTCAAAAGTAAAAGCATTGATAATGTATTCGC
>CAZEAL010000009.1:0-4989 GCA_964510265.1 uncultured Candidatus Saccharibacteria bacterium | reverse complement strand
TAAAAATGAAGCGACAAATGAAATATATGAGCAGTACTTAAGTATTCAAAAAGCCAAAGAAAAATTGGGATGGACAGCAAAATACTCAACCGAGGAAGCTTTAAAAGAAACTATCAACTGGTATAAAAAATATGTCTGATCAGCTAAGAGAAGAAATTCTCTCGCTTGTTAAAAAACATCATAATGAAGCCTTTAATAAGGGTTTGGTTGCAGGAGAAAGTTATATTCCCACATCCGGTAAAGTATTCGGTTTTGAGGAAATGCAGAATCTTGTAGATGCCTCTTTGGATTTTTGGCTTACCGAAGGAAGATTTAACGAACAGTTTGAGCGTAAACTGGCGGAATTTATGGATGTAAATTTCTGCACTACAGTAAATTCAGGATCTTCCGCAAATTTATTGGCTTTTTATGCTTTAACCTCTCGGGAGTTTGGTTCACGGGCTATTAAAAAGGGCGATGAAATAATTGAGGCTGCTACATGCTTTCCTACAACCCTGAATCCTGTTATTCAATTCGGATGCACGCCGGTATTGGTTGATGTAGATATTCCCACATACAATGCCTCTGCCAAAAAAGTGTTAAGCGCAGTTACAGATAAAACCAAAGCAATTTTTCTGGCTCATACCTTAGGCAATCCTTACGAAGTAGAAGAAATCGCCAGTTTCTGTAAAGAGAGAGGTATTTGGCTTATTGAGGACTGTTGTGATGCATTAGGTGCCACTTATAATGGGAAAAAGGTTGGGTCATTCGGAGATGTTGCAACTTTAAGTTTCTACCCCGCCCACCAAATAACCTGCGGCGAGGGCGGCGCCGTTTTAACGAATGATGCACTACTTAATAAAATGGTTAGGTCGTTTAGAGACTGGGGCCGGGATTGCTGGTGCGCACCGGGGGATGAAAATACTTGCGGAATTAGATTTAATTGGCAGTTGGGTACTTTACCAAAGGGATATGACCACAAATATATTTACAGCCATATTGGTTTCAATTTAAAAATGACGGATCTTCAAGCTTCTGTCGGGTTAGCCCAGATGAACCGAGTAGAAGGATTTATTGAAAAAAGGCGGGAGAATCACAGATTACTTACAAAGTATCTGAAAAGATTTGAAGATTATTTTATTTTGCCTAAAGCGACTGAAAATAGTAATCCGTCGTGGTTCGGATATGTAATTACAATAAAAGATCAAGCACCATTTAATAGAAATAACCTGATTAAATATTTAGAAGATCACAAAATTGGAACACGGCTTCTTTTCGCCGGAAATATAACCAGGCAACCTGCTTATAAAGATGTTGAATTTAAAATTCATGGTGATCTAATTAATGCAGATAAAGTTATGAATAACACTTTTTGGATAGGGTGCTACCCGGCTATAGATGAGGATATTATAAAATATATTAGTAATACTTTTGGGGGATTTATTTCGCTAGCCAAGAAAGGAAATTTAAATGTCTAAATCGCCTAAAATGTCAAAAATGCCAGTTGTAATTTTTTGCGGTGGGATGGGTAGCAGAATAAAAGAGGAGACTATCGACAAACCAAAACCAATGATTAATGTCGGAGGAAAACCGATCTTGTGGCACATACTGAAAATGTACAAACACCATGGTTTTAATAATTTTATATTGACCTTGGGGTATAAAGGAGACTATATTCGGGATTTTTTAAAAAGTTCACAGGGGGAAATATTTGAACCCTTTAATATAACTTTGGCGGAAACTGGTGTAGATACTCCTACGGGTGGTCGATTATTGAGGTCTGCTGATTTTATTAAAAAAGATACTTTTTTATGCACATATGGCGACGGATTCAGCGATGTTGATTTGAATAGAGTGCTGGATTTTCATAATAAAAGGGACCTAGTCGCAACATTGACCAGTGTATGTGTACCTCATAAATTTGGAATTATATCATTCTCTAAAGAGGGACATTTGAAAAGTTATAGGAAAGGGCATTTAATGAAAGATCCTATTAATGCAGGATTTTTTGTTTTCACTAAAAAATACTTCGATTACCTAACGGATGATATGATGATTGAGGACCCGTTCAATACAGTAGCTAAAGATAAAAAATTTGGGGTTTATTTTCATGACGGTTATTTTGGAGCGGTTGATACTTATAAAGATTTAGAAGATTTAAACGATTTGTGGAATAATAAAAATCCGGCCTGGAAGGTTTGGAACGATTAATATATGAGTAATACTCAACTTTCAGTTTCGATTGTTATGCCAACTCTAAACTCTATGAGAACTTTGGATGCTTGTTTGAAATCCATACGAGAGCAAAATTATCCCCAAGAAAAAATTGAAATAATAATTATCGACGGAGGGTCAACAGATGCCACAAAGCAGACTGCAGAAAAGTATAATTGTAAATTTATTGAGGGCGGGTATAAGGATAATCAAGAACCGAGAAAGGGAATAGGGCTTTTAAACGCCTCGAAGGATTTAGTAGCGTATATAGATTCTGATAACATCCTCCCGGATAGTGAATGGATGAACCAGTCGGTTAAACCGTTCCTGGAAATTTCGGATTTAACAGGTGCTGAAACTTTAAGATATGGCCTGATGCCCGGCTTCGCTTATTTTAATAGATATTGTGCCTTAATTGGGGCTAATGACCCAGTAGCCTTGTATTTGGGAAAAAGCGAAAAGCTATCCTGGCTATATGATAATTGGCAGATTACTCCGGTCAAAGAAAAACGCAGCGGTTATTTTATTGTTGAATTTAATGAAAATAACATGCTAACTTTAGGAGGAAACGGATATTTTTCCTGGAGGGAGTTAATGCTCAAATCCAATTGCCAGCCCGAACAATATTTTCATATTGATGTTGTAATGGATCTGGTAAAACTAGGGTACACGAAATTCGCCATGGTAGAAAATGAAATATATCATGATACAGCTTCAAGTTTGAAAAAGCTAACCTCAAGGAGAAAAACATACTTTAAGACCCACAATCCTATGCACGGAAACAGAAGATACTTACTATTTAATCCGACAAGTAAGAAAGATATTTTAAAACTTGGTCTTTTTGTTTTATATTCTGCGACCTTTATACAACCATTGTTGTTTTCTTTGAGAGGATATTTAAAAAAGCGTGATTTAGCTTGGTTTTTACACCCTATCGTCTGTTTTGCTTTTATGTGGGCTTATTCTTCTGCTACAATTTCATTGTTGTCTGGTCGAATGAAAAAGAAATAAATTGTTCTTTAGCACTTCTTTTATATCGTACTTTTTAGCCATCTGAAGGCATTTTGATTGAAGTTGGATTAAATTCTCTTTCGAAATAAAATTATGGAGGGTGTCGTCGTCTGATGGTTTATTATCCGGTTTTAATTGTAAAGCTATTCCCTCATTTATAGCCTCCTTATTAAGAGATGGTTCGCACGAAATAATAAATGGGAGACCGCACATCATATATTCCCATATTTTTATGGGTTCTATATATTTTGTTGATCCAAAGTCTTTATCATAAATCGCTAATCCCAGGTCGCATTGGGATACAAGTTTACTCGAGGCGTCCTGACCATTTACATCGTATATCGTAGTATTTTTTAAACTGTTTTTTTCTATTTCTTGTTTAAACAAATCAATTTTATTAGTTGGAATAAACCAGAATTCCAATTCCTGTCTGATCATTTGTAATTTAGCGCAGATAGTTACAATATCATGGATTTGTTTGTCCGTTAAAATACTGCCAGTCCAAACCACTCGGTTTCCGGTTCTGGAATTTTTATTTGTTTCGAAGTAGCTCTCGTTAAAGGTGAAGGAATTTGGAGTGTATACGGATTCTGATTTGTAATTTTTTCCCTTATATTCTGCCAGTGATTCACATACTACCCATGTTTGATCGGTTTTTACTGAAGAAACCTTATCAAAATACTCGTACATTTTTTGCATAAGGTTGTTCGAAAATCTATTCTCGCTGAAATCAACACAGTAAAATATGAGCTTAAAGTTAAATAAAAACCTTAAAAATACTGCCGGAACAGTTGACAGCGGGTCGATCCCTATTACTACAGAATTTCTTTTGTTAAAAGATAAGAGCCTGATTAGCAATAAAAATATTAAAATAAAATCAGTTAAGTATTTTACTGGAGTAGTTTTTCCAAAACTTTTAGGTATTTTGAGCTTATGTTGTGCGTCGTGTTTACCGTAAAAAACAGGGTTTTCATAGCCAACCAGGGGGATTTCGAGTACTAAAACATCCTTATTATTTTGCAGCAATCCGTTGATGATAGAAAAGTAAGGACCCGATACCTTTTTATTATTTTTATAAAGTACATGGGTAATTATTATGTATTTATCTTCCATAACTATGTTATTATACAGCAGAGATTGGGATTTACATCGATGCTAATTTAGCTCGATGTCGGGAATAACGCTTTATTTGTTAATATTTATATTATGTTGGAAAAAGTGAAATGGTTTATAAATGCCTCTATTTCTTTAGATTTGGGATTTTGGAAAGTCTCTGATTGGACGTCGGCTAAAAAGTTCGAATTCACCATATTAAAATATCTGGAAATCATTCTGAATTTACTAAATATAAAAAAATTTAGGCTTGGGGAGAGCCACGTAACATTATTCGGTAAAAACATTTACTATGATACATCCTTTGGAATTGCAGGTTATCAAAGTATGCTGACCAGACACCAGAAAATGCTCAAGTTTGCAAAAATTGAAAAAGTAAAAACAGTTGTTGATATTGGGGCGAATGTGGGCTTCTTTTCGCTTGTTTGTGGAGATTTGTATAAAGGCGTAGATATATATGCTATTGAACCGGTCGCCAAAGCATTTGAATGCTTAACGAAAAATTTAACGGAGTCTAATTATCATATATTTCAATTAGCCATGTCAGATAAAGACGGAAAAGAGAATATGGTGTTCACTGAAGAAAATACAGCTGTAAGTAGTGTTATACGAAATGAAACCGGAGCTCATAATAAAGAAAAAGGTGATAAAAACATCCGATTTATTGAAGTA
>CAZEAL010000008.1:0-2831 GCA_964510265.1 uncultured Candidatus Saccharibacteria bacterium | reverse complement strand
TAATCGTTGGAAGATGGAAGCATTGGTATGGCGGATGGTCATTTGGTTATAGGATGAGTTCTGACATTTTACCCTTTTTAACGTTGCTATTGGTTCCTTACATAAAATCTGACTTTTTCAATAAAACTAAAAATATTTTCGTTGTGTTAATTAGTATTTCTGTTCTGGTACAAATTATGGGAATAGTGTTTTTTGATGGGGTTTGGCATGCCGCTTATGATAAAGGGTTTGATGAAACATCGTGGCTATGGTCTATTAAAGATAGTGAAATGGTTTTTAATATTAGAAGGATTTTAGTTAAGGTCGGGTTATTGGAAAAAGCTTGTGATATATGCTTATAACACGCCAGTATAGTTATTTACAATGTGATACAGTAACTATTATCTATTGATAACCATTCATGTTTATGTTAATAATAAAAGTATGAGAAAAGATTATTTAATAGAGAGAAATAAAGAAATATTTGAAGAATATACAAAAAAGGATGAATCTTATAACACTCTATCAAAAAAATATGGTCTAACACCACAAAGAATACAAAAAGTAATTTCGGATTTTAAAGGTAATGAATTAGCTATTAATTTAAAAGTGGATTCTCCAAAGGATGAACGTGAAAAGTTAAAAAATAAAGCAGTAGAAATGCGGGAATCTGGGAAATTAAACATTTCTTTAGAGATGTTTAATAAAGTTATTGAGTGGGACAAAGCAAACAATAATCTTAAAGGACAGATTGATGTATTGGGACATTTAAAGATTGTATTTAAATTAATGTCGGACAGAGAAAAAAATAATAGCAAGAAACTTAGGTTATTAGAAAAAGCTGCAGAGATTAATAAACAAGCTTTAGAACTTGCTGAATCCAGCGGTGAAATTAATAAGGGAACGATTGCAATTCAAAAGATACATTACGCGAATATTATAACGGATACAGCCAGACTGGATATTTCAACAAAGAAAAATAATTCACTACAGCGGGCATTAAAAATAATAGATGAGGCTATTGCTGATCTTCCTGGTTCAAAATCGCATATGTCTTGGGCACTAAATACAAGAGCACAAATTCAATTTTTGTTAGGAAATATTAAAGATGCATTAAATACTCTAAATTACGCGGAGAACTGTTTATATGAAGGATATGATGATGAAATAAAACAAGGCAATCAGGCTGAAATGAAAATAAACGTGTGGCTTTCTGGTTTATTAATAACAAAAGCAAATATCTGCAAAGAAACTGGAAAATACTTATTAGCCAAACAATATGCGAATTCAGTGATTAATTTTGACGATCCCGGAAAAATCTTAGTAAACCGTAAAAATCAGGCTAGAGAAATACTGAAATCACTCAAGAGTATTTCATAAAAAATATAAAGACTTTAAATAGCTATAAGTTCTATTCATTTATCCGTACTTCATAATCTCGCATGAGGCAGCAGTGTAAGGGTATAATATAAAAGTGGAAGATATTAAGTACAATATAATATGCCTTTCAAATCAATTATGGGATTTTCCAAACTGGACTAATAAGCGTCATGTGATGAGCCGATTGGCTAAAAGGGGAAACAATATATTATTCGTCGATCCTCCATTAACAACAGGGAGAGTTTTTTTTAGGCAAATCAGAAAGGGAAACTGGAATCTTGCCAGATCTTTTATAAGTGTAAAACGGGATGAAGGAGTTAAGGTTTTTTCACCTTTAAATTATTTACCTTTTTTTGATTTATTATCAAGATTTCATTCCAGCCGGCTGAAGTATATTTCCAAACTATTATTGAATTCTAAGCGTAAAACTATATTGTGGGTGTATCACGTTGAAATATCAGGTTTGCAAAATTATATTAATACTGTTCCCCATGATTTACTTATTTATGACTGTGTGGATAACTATGAAGCATTTCCGAAATATGACACAGAAATGAAAAAAGAATGGATCAGAAACCAGGAGGAGTATTTGGCTAAGAAAGCAGATCTGATTTTTGCAACAACTCCCGGATTAGTGGAAAAATTACAAAAATATAATTCGAAAGTTTATTTTACGCCGAATGTGGGTGACTATGAGAGATTTCATGATGCTAAAAAATTTAAAGACACATTACCGGAAGATTTAAAAGATATTTCGAGACCAAGGATAGGTTTTAGCGGATCTTTGGATGAGTATAAATTCGATGCCAGGTTAGTTAGAAATTTAGCAGAGACATATCCGAACTATTCTTTTATATTAATAGGGCAAATTGCTTACAAAGATAGAAATGCTGATTTGGAAAAGATTGGGTTGGGTGGTTTGAATAATGTATATTTTTTAGGAGAAAAGCCATTTGAGGAAATGCCAAAATATTATGCGGGATTTGATGCATATATTATTCCGTATCAGCTTAACGAATATACTGTAGGGGGGTGTTTTCCTGTAAAGTTTCACGAGGCTTTGGCTGTTGGTGTTCCTACAATCGTTACTGACCTTCCGGCCTATCTACCGTTTAAAAATGTGTCTTACATAGCAAAAAATAACGAGGATTTCTCTGATTCATTAAAAAAAGCTTTGGAGGAAGATAACGATAACAAGGTAAAAGAAAGAAAAGAAGTTGCAAAACAAAATAACTGGGATGGAAAAGTAGATTCAATGCTTGGTTATATAAATGAAGCTCTTAAGAAATGAGAATACTTTTTACCTTAAATTCAGGGACATACGGGGGAATGGAACAGCACGTCTTAGATTTAGTTAATACTACTGTATCCGCCGGAAATAAGGTTTATGTTTGGTGTTCGGAAGGAGCCATGGGTGAATTGTATAAGAATTCCGGAGCCACAGTTGAGTATCATCGAATTAAATTAGACTT
>CAZEAL010000007.1:0-7618 GCA_964510265.1 uncultured Candidatus Saccharibacteria bacterium | reverse complement strand
GGCCGTTATGCTTTATATCATTTGAGCTACGAAGAAGAATGTATATTTAAATTTATGTGTACTGAATGTAAAGACCATCCTTTATCCCATGACTATTATAGGGAAAAGGTGAAAGAATATTTAAAAAAAGTTCGAGATGAGAAAACAGATATATATGATCTGGCTGAAGAAGTTGCAGTTTTTTCAAGAGAATGGCTTTCTAAGCATATAGCCAGAAAAGATAAAGAATACGTTCCCTGTATGGTAAAAAATAATGTAAAATAATATACTTTAACTCTATTGACACAAAAAAAACTATGTTATATTTTAATCAAATGATACCTGCCCGATCAAAGATTATATTTTCAGCATTTATAGCCGGCTTAATCTTAGCACTTACATCACATTTCCAGAGCGTACACGCCACCACCAAAACATTTAAGTCAATACAGGATGCTTCTGTCAGATCAAAGGAAACCTCCAATAATATAAATGGCACAGTTCTTGAAGTGGCTTATAATGAAATAGTATTTTTTTCTGACGACATCAGAAGATCCTATGTGAAATTTGACATTAGCTCAATTCCTGATAACGCAACTGTCAATTCTGCAAAACTAAGACTCAACCAAAAATCACATACACTTACTGACAACGCGGTTACAATTGATATTATAAGACTTATAGGCGACTGGAGTGAAACCGGGGTTAAATGGTCTAACAAACCTGGCAACTATGCTCCCACAGTAAGTAAATCAGTTACTAAAAGTGCTACATGGGTTGAGTGGACAATTACAAACACTGTTAAAGGCTGGGTGGATGGAACTTACCCAAATAAAGGCTTAGAAATTTCAGGCAAGAACCTGTCCAGTGATTATCTTTTGACTTTTTCATCAAGAGAAGGAGATAAAGATCCAGAGCTTGTAGTTGATTATGATGTTCCATTTGACTTTAATGTGATCATTCCTCCTATAAATTTTGACGACACCACAAAACCTGTGATATCAGAGGTTAAAGTAGAAAGTATTACCGACACTTCTGCAAAGATAACCTGGACAACAGATGAAGATTCCGACGGGTTCGTTGACTATGACACCGACTCATCATACGACAAAAAAGCAAATGGAGAACAAGATACTAAGGACCACGAAATAACACTTTATGATCTTCAACCAGACACCAAATATCATTACAGAGTCCGGGCAAAAGACGCAACAGGAAATGAAGCTCAAACTTCGGACAAAACTTTTACAACTGCTAAACAAGACGAACTAACCGGGGCACCATCGGAGGACGCTAATCAAACCGCTCCGGTCGATAATACGAATAATAACGAGAACGCACCGGCTCCCGAGGGAACTACACAAACAAGTAACCAAGAAACAGAAACCAATTCAGAAGAAGAACCTATGAATTCATCGGAAGGAGAAGAAAGCACGGACACTCAAAAACCTACAGATGGAAAATACGTAAAAGTAGAAGATTTGATAAATGTAATTAAAGTAGCAGGGCTGGGGCTCGCAGCTATTGGACTGCTGGCTTTAGGTATTCTTCTAGGTAAAAAATTCGGTTCCAAAGATTATCATGAAAAACACACAGAGCCCCCTCTTAATACTCTGCGTTCTCCTCACGAACATAGCTATCACCAAGGGGAAAATGAAAGGAATGAACCTCCTGATGAAAATAGATAAACAAAAAGGGAACATTTTAATAGTTTCATTACTTATAGCCGCCGGAATCCTAGTGTTTTTGACAGCCTCATTCTATCAAAACTTAAATAAAGGAAATATAGGAAACAAGGTTGAAACTAAAAAAGAGGAGAAATTAAACAATGATGCCGTAAGCATTATCGGAATGGATATTTCCACCTTTCTAGAAGTAAATGAAGAACCAAATTTTAAATCCGAAGTTAAGAATGGCAAAGTAATCTGGGTTTATACTTTTCCTGAAGATGAATCTACCGGGTATTATTACTATATTGAAAACGATAAAATTGTAGATTATAAGATAGATGAATTTACTGGCACTATAGATCCGGAAGGTTGGTTAAACCAATAATTTCTAATCTTATCAAGTCACCTTATTAAAAATATTCTCAAATGTCCAATCCGGAACAGGAAATTCAGCTCCCCACGCTCCGGGCACGTCTTTAGAATTAAATAAAACCACGGTCATTAATTCTGGGTAATTATTAAAACTATTAAAAGCCTTTAAATACCAATTTGTCTTGTGTCTTTCACTTCCGTTTACAGCCATTTCGGCAATCATGATAGGACGACCAAAACTATTAACACGATTATATCTTTCACTAAATATCTCATTAAAACTAAGGGATCTTCCAAAATAATACTTGTCTTGCTCATTAAAACCATATACCGATAAGCCAATATAATCTACGTAATCGCTCCCCGGCCAGTATTTTTCAAGCCCTTTCATTCCGACAGGAGACCAAATATAGTACGCCTTTGAAACGACACTTCTACACCTGGAAACAAAATATCTATACGCCTCAATATATTCGGAATAGCCGTTTTGAGCCCATGGATATCTTTCTGTGACATTTTCCATTTCATGCCCCCATCTGATAAATGAAGGGTTTTTAAATTTGTTAATATCATTACAAACTAAGTCGATAACCTTGTCATAGCTGCCGGATTTAACATCACTAAACAAAGTTTCCTTACCTAGTCCGTTTTTGTAATATGGCCACGGCTCAACCGTAACCAACATCCATCTGTTTTTAGAGGCGTATTTTTCCTCTTCGGCTAATAATTTTTCGCTCGAGTAGTCAACCCACGAAATATATAAATGCTGAATTGCAATTCTGTCTTCATTATCATAACCTCCGCCCGGATCATAAACCCCGAAATTAACTTTTAAATCATTAATCTTCACTTTATTTTGCCTGCAAATTACAGAAAATGTGTAATCCGTAACATCGCAAATATAATCTTTGGGATTGAACCCCCAAGTCCACGCAAAAATAATATCTTGCCGCCTAATCGCTACAACATAAACAATAGCAGCAATTAATATCGTGAGAATTAAAAAGTGCTTCCACCATGAACTTATTAAGGATTTCATAAGATGTATTTCTCAAGCTTATATATTACTTTTATATTTTCTTGATTCATATATGTGATTTAAAATTATTACAGCTATCGATATGCCATAAAGCACAGTATTCAATATAGCAAAATAATAATACCCTGCAGCGTATTTCGAGTTAGAAATTAATATTGAAAATAACAAACCAATTGAAACAAGAATTATATATGGCAAAAGAACGTTTAAAGTAAGCACACTCTTAGCGCTCTCCCCCTTGGGTGTAACTTTAAAGTTAAACTCTTTTTTTATAAGCACACCCGCCAAGCCATAAAGACATCCTAAAAAGACCCAAGGCCATCTCACTATTTGAAAAAATACCGCTTCCCAGCTTACAATTTTCGCATCCTTAGGCCATAAACATCCTGTTTTTTTCAACCAAAAGATCGAAGCTAAAATCGTAGTGGTATAAATCCACGAATGAATTAAAAAGCTAAAATAAACAACTCTAACTAAAGAAGAATCTGAAAGTAAGGCAATCAATGGAATTGAAAAACCTATTAGCATAATAATACCGTATAACGGATACCATAATTGGGAGAATAAAAACTGAAACTTCATCCTCAAAGGCAATGCTTTTAATTTACTTGGTGTTAAAGTTAAAAGAATTACCATCAAACTCCTCGACCACTGAAATTCCTGAGTCATAGCGTCGGCAAAATTCGCAGGACCGTCACCAAAAGCTACAGCATCCAAAGCGTGGACTCCCTTCCACCCGCGAGCATTCATTAATAAAGTTGTAGAATGATCCTCCGCCAATTCCGGACCTAAACCCCCTATTTGCTTTAAAGCTTTTGTTCTAACTGCATAATGAGAACCAAAACAAAGGGGTGCAAATCCGTTGGTATGCCCAGCCTGCTGTGCGCCATGCAAAAAAGCCTCTATGTATAACCGCGCTCTAGCAGTCCAACTCTTGTAAGAATTTGTGTTGCATATGCTGGGTGCCGAAACATATCCGACTTCCGGATTGTTAAATGGTTTTAGCATTTCTTCAAGATAATTTTTTTGAGGAACATGATCAGCATCCATTTGAATTACAACATCATAGGATTTATATCCATAATTATCATAAAAATAGGCTAAATTTCCTTCTTTGCATTTTGCACGTCTTGGCCAGGAACTTCGGTGATATCCCGGATCATTTCTCCTTGTAGAAATAAAAACAGTATGTTCCTTACACCATTCAACTGTTTCTTCATCAGGATCCTCATCCGCTAACCACGTATCGTGAGGGTATTTTTGGGAAATCATAGACAGAATAGTTTCCTTAACTAAAGAAAATGGTTCTCCAGGTGTTTTAGTAACCGCCATAGCTACTTTCAAATTTAACGGTGGGGAAAGCAAAGGATTTGGTTTTTTCATTCGGGAAACAAAGAAAAAGAAGTAGAGTGGCAGCAAAACAGACCATAAAATTACCACGCTATTTAAAACCATCCCTGCCAGTTTAATCACATGGCTGCTGTTAAACCACCATACAAGAAAAAATAACAGTCCAACTATATTAACTGCCATTAGAAGGTAAAACTGCTTTTTTTGCTTTGGAGACAACACATCTACCAAGTAATCTACCTTATCTGCAATACCTTCTGGTTTTGTTTTGTTAGCTATTTTGAACATGTATATATCCTTAAAACTTGAAAAAAGCATTATACCAGTTTTATACATTATTTCTATATAGGTTGCTATTTCAATAATTAACTTACTTTTTTCAGCAAAATTAAACAAAAAAAGCCCGACCATATAGATCGGGCTTTATAAAATTTAATTCCCCTAAATTTTCAAAACCTTGAATAACTAACTAGCCAATATAACGCTATCCGTATTCACCGGAAAGCATTGGCAGTGCTTTTAGGATCTCTAAAAAATAATTAAATGCTTTCTTTATCATGCTACCTCCTTTCAGGTAATTTATCATTTGGTTTTCAATGTTCTATCTTTATGTTTTTATGATCACACGAATAACCTCTTAAAGCTTGATAATTAAATAACAAAGTCTTAACAGCACCCCTATATGTAATCAATATAAATTCAACAATAAATCAACAATCTTGTCAGAATTCTATTTTTGTGATATTTAATCAATATGGCGAACAAACATCCTATACTCAGAGAAAAGGAAACCAGGAAGTTTTTCGAGCTTGTCAAGCTGAAAGAAAGCTTTCAAGTAATCGGCGATATAGGCATGGGTAAGAGCAAGTTTTTAAGAGAGATGGACGAAAAGAACACATCGGATTCTAAGATAATTTATTTCGACCTGAACCAACTATATAAAAAAGATCTTCAAACATTTGTGGAAATATTTTCAAAAGTATTGCACTGTAAAGAAAACAGCATTTTAGATATAGAAAAAAAGATAGAAGAGTATTTAAGTAGCTACAAAACTCTCTATATTTTATTTGACGATATAGAAGTTATGAATGACTGCGATAAAGAAGTAGTCAATACCATTAGATCATTAAGAGATAATTTTAAATATAAACTGTGCTATGTATTCGGATTTAGGACCGGACAGGAACCCGACAGCCGTTTGGCTCATCTTTTAACTATGGCTCCGTATAGGTTAAAACTCGAAGCACTCGACGAAGAGGAAATGAAAAAAACTATCCAATACTTGGCGGCAAGATACAACCTGAAAATAAATAAAAAAGAAACAGAGCAGATAATTAAACTATCAAAAGGAAGCCCGTCAAATTGCAAAAAACTATTATTAAAAAAACATTTGGGGGAAGATTTAATAATAACCGACACAGATAAAGACGAAAAAATACTGGAAAAAGCAATAATGGAAATGTCAAAAAGTGAATATTTAATTTTTAAGAGTTTAATAGAGTCAAAGGGCAAATTGGTTGAAAAGGATAATATTGCGGAAATTTTAAGCCCCCAAAGCCACGGCTCCGGCGTCAGCGACGCAGCAATAAGCCAAATAGTCAAACGGGTTAGAGAAGCCTGCGAAGAGAACGCGATTAACGTAGTAATTAAAACAAAAAGAGGAATGGGATACTATTTAATCTGATTTTATACATTTTTAAGTTTGTTAACTTTATTACTTAAATTCCAATTTAGCCTATTCTATCCCTCCAACAACCACCTGTTCCACTTGATTTTTCAGCACCCCATATGAGAAACTCATTTGTACTTAAAGCCAAAAATATATGAAAACAAGTAATACTCGGTTTATCTACATCTTTGCATTACTTTACTTTTTTTACTTTTCAACCATAATATATTTAAAATGGAACGCTCACTCTCCCAGCCTTGACTACCACGCTTATCTGCAGATGTATTGGAACACAGCCAACGGCGACTTTTTAATGTACAATCGAGCAAGCGAAACCCAGTATACTTTATTCAGCACGCACTTTTCACCTTTTCTTTTAATGATTTTCCCGGTTTATTTGATTTTTAGCCACCCATTAACCTTGTATTTCGTTTTCGGCTTTGTAATTTCGCTTTCATTTATTCCTTTATACTTCTTTGCGCTCGACAAGCTAAAAAGCAGACTTTCCGCGTTACTTATAATACTATCATTTTATCTGTACTTTCCTTTTTCCTGGACTCACCGGCACGGTTTTGCCGAAGAAGCTTTTGCCACACCGCTTTTGCTTTTTGCTGTTTACTTTTTGCACAAAAACAGACCGTGGTTATATGTCATTTTTAGTTTCCTCACATTGAGCCTACGGGTAAATATGGTTATACCGGTATTTCTACTGGGAGTTTATTCAGTCATTAAAAACAAGTCGAGAAAACAAGGAGTTTTTATTTGCTCTCTAAGCCTTTTTTGGCTTATTTATACGCTAAGTATTATTTATCCCAAACACACTGTTGAGAACATCCCATTTTATGTTTATGGATTTTTCGGTAATTACGGAAGGAATCTAAGGGAAATTGCCACAAACATACTTTCAGATCCCTCCAAGATGTTACAAACATTAACATCAGAATCACGATTAAAATATGTTGAGGGTCTTTTCGGGCCTGTTTTGTTTTTATCCTTTTTATCACCTGATGTTTTATTTATTGGGGTACCAATTCTTCTGTTGAATATGCTTGCAAGCTACACAAGGCTGGGAAGCTTGTGGACTTATTATCACGCCTCTTCACTACCTTTTATCTGGCTGGCACTTATAGTCACGCTTCAAAGACTCGGCAATTTATGGGAGCGACTGTCGCAAAAACTGACAATAAAACTAAACAAAACTTTTGTCATAAACATATTACTGGCAGTGATTTTTGTTAAAAATTACAATATCATTAAGCTCTCGGACAATGGAATACATTACCCTTTCAGCGAAACGTTTAATATGCGCACTTATGAGAGAAACCAAAGAGATGATACAGCCGATGTAATTCTAACAACAATTCCCAAAACTAATTCCGTCGCTACACAGCACAGCTACTTGGAGCATACTGCAGAAAGGAAATGGCAGTTTCCCACATCTAATTTTAGTGGATACTATCCCGATATTGTTCTATTCGATTCGTGGGCGTCTTCTGCAGAGTTTAAATTAGTACCTGACAATAATTTGTATTCGAAAAT
>CAZEAL010000006.1:0-3732 GCA_964510265.1 uncultured Candidatus Saccharibacteria bacterium | reverse complement strand
TTTTCGGCATTTGTTACAAAGTATGCGGAAGCGTAACCTTTATCAAACATCATTCCTTCTTTATACTCTAGCTCCAAATCAAAACCTTTTGATTCATCAACCGTAATAACCCCGGTATTGCCTACTTTTTCCATTGCTTCCGCGATCAAATTACCAATTTCTTCACTTTGGGCGGAGTTAATAGCAACTTGAGCCTTTTCTTCTTTATTAGAAATAGGCTTGGCAAGTTTTTTGACTTCTTCCACAACCAAGTTAGTGGCTTTTTCCAAACCTTTTCTCAAAATCATTGAATTCGCCCCCGCGGAAACATTCTTCAACCCTTCATCTACCAAAGCCTGAGCTAAAACTGTTGCGGTAGTGGTACCATCTCCTGCAACATCGTTTGTTTTTGAGGCGGCCTCTCTAACTAATTGCGCACCCATATTTTCGTACTTATCTTCCAGTTCAACTTCTTTAGCAACAGTAACACCGTCGTGCACTACCTGAGGGGCTCCGTAAGATTTATCTATTCCTACGTTTCCTCCCTTTGGTCCTAAAGTAACTACAACTGCTCTCGCAAGCTTATCAACCCCTGACTTAAGTTTTGCTCTTGCCTGATCTCCATAAATTATCATTTTTGCTGACATAATTAATTCCTCCTTCGATAAATTTATTCTTCAACTATTGCGAGGACGTCCTCCTCTTTAACTAAAAGCATTTCTTTTCCTTCAACTTTTACTTCTGTTCCACCCCATTTTTTAAACATTACTTTATCTCCGACTTTTACTTCCATTTCTATTCTTTTGCCGTCCTCATCTCGCTTGCCTGGGCCCACTTCTACCACTCTTCCTTCTTGTGGTTTTTCTTTAGCTGTATCGGGAATAACAATTCCTGAGGGTAATGTAGTTTCTTTTTGCAAAGGTTCAATAAGCAAATAATCGGCTAATGGTTTAATTTTTGACATAAAATTCCTCCTTTAAAATAAATTTACTTTATATGGTTTTACCTTTTATAATCTCGAAAAATGTAAGCGTAAAAATATATAGCACTCTAATGGCATGAGTGTCAAGAGGTTACTTCTTTAAATTATCCGGGTGATGTCACAATTTAAATGATATATTTAATTTATGAGCAACACTGTCGAAAATAATCCAACTGATCATTCTGCCGGTAAAATATCGTCCTCACATCTAATATTAGTGTACGCTCACAAAATAACAAGAACATATAAAATCACCCTTAATGAAGTAACAAAAAGAATTGAAGACAAAGTGAACAAACACCTTGATCTGAAAAACATTATTAACACCTCGGATCTCCGAAAAATCGAAAAGAATTCCGCGTTTAAAAACATGCTGAAAGAAGTTAAAAAGGAAATTTATTACGATTTAAGGAAGTATAGAAATAAAGGTTCGGGCGATAAAACTCAGGAAATAATTAAAAGACTGGACGAAGCTTTGGAAAAAAACGACTTAGAAAAAGCTACAGGACTTTTTGATGAGTCTGTAAGAGAACACGTTTCCACAAACGAACGTTTAGAGTATATTCAAAATTTTCATTCACAGTTTGAAGACTTAATAAATGGAAGCAGAATTATAATTGATATCGGGGGAGGACTTTACCCTTTAACCTTTCCTTTTGAAAACGCAATGAATTTAAATCAATATATTTGGATAGACTCTGATGCAAAATCTTACGAAATACTGGAAAGATTTCAGAAATTATATAAAAAGAACATGCCTTCATCAAAAAATTCACATCAAATAAAATCTCAGCTAAATATTCCGGAAATAATACTCTACAACGAATCGTTTGAACAAAGGAAATGGAATGAATATTTCAGTAATGAACCGGATTTGGTTTTAATGCTAAAACTGGTTCCGGTAATTTGGAGACAGCAAAGAAATTTAATTGAAAAACTCGCAAGTATTCCGGGTAAAGCACTTTTAGTTACGGCAAATAAGGAATCCATGACTAAAAAGGCGAATGTGGTCAAAAGAGAAAACGCTATTTTGCTGAAATTTATTAAATTAACCGGTAGAAAAGTTACAAGAAAAATTGACACCCAGAATGAGTTTGGATATTTACTAACGTAGACAATTTTTTAGCCTATTTAATCCTTTTAAACATTTTATTTAAGCTTCTATTACTGACTTCTATTTTCACAGGTCTGCCGTGAGGGCATGTGTAACCGGTCTTGGTAAGGGAAAGTTTTTCCAGCAAATTCTTCCTTTGTTCTAATGTTAGGTATTCCCCCGCTTTAATCGCGCTCCTACATGCCAAGTAAGAAATCGTTTTCCTAATTCTTTTTGTTTCTAACGCCAGTTTATTTTCTTGTAAGTTCGAGATTATCTCTTTCAGCGCCTCGGAAATATTTTGGTCTTTGAACAGCACTGGAACAGCACTTATTTTATATTGGTTCTGTCCAAATTCTTCCAGTTCAAATCCGAGACTCCGAATAGTTGTAATATGGTCTTTCAGCATTTCGGATTCCAGAAATGAAAAATTAACATATTCAGGCTGATCCAAAACATATAACAATTTCTCCGATTTTTTATTATTGAAACTCTCCAAAAACTGTTCGTAAATAATCCGCTCGTGGGCGGCATGCTGATCTACTATCAACAATCCACTATTTAATTCCTTTATTAAAAAGGTGTTTGCTATTTGAATTATTTCTTCACTTTGATTTCCAATATTCCTAACATCCCAATACTGCACTGAATCTTTAAGACGTTGGAATAAATATGGAGACGGCTTTTTGTCCAAATTAAATCCTTCTATATCGGTTTTATAAGTCAAATCTTCCGAATTCAACGAATTTCTAACCGAACTAAAAACATAGTCGTAAATGTATTTATCGTTCCAAAAATCTACTTCTTCTTTTCTTGGGTGGACGTTCACATCTACCATATCAAAAGGAACAGTCAAATTTAAAATAAAACCCGGGAATGATCTCGGCTCTAAAAAGGAACCATAAGCTTCTTTTATTGCATTAGAAACCAGATTATTAGACACACTTCTTTTATTTACATATAAATATTGATTGGACTTCGTTTCAGAAGAAATTTGCGGCTTGAGAATAAATCCTTCTAGTTTAATTAAGTCTTTTTCGTTTTGTAATTTAATTAAGTTATCGTGGAAACCTTCACCCAATAATACCTTTACTCTTTCTTCTGCAGACTGATTGGGTATTAAAGTAAAAACCTCATCCCTGTCTTTAAACAATATAAAACCGATATTCAAATAAGTCAGTGCATATTTTATTACAATACTAAAAACATGTTTTGTTTCGGTTCGGTCGCTTTTTAAAAACTTTCTTCGGGCAGGAACATTTTTATACAAATCTTTAACCACAACTTGGGTTCCGATGTCCATCCCTAAAGCGGAGGTTTTCTCAAATTTTCCAAAAGAAATATTTACTTGAGTACCAATATTCTGATAAACGTGTCGGCTTTTAATTGAGAATTCAGAAACAGCCGAAATACTTGCGAGCGCTTCCCCTCTAAAACCAAGAGATCTGACAAAAGCCAAGTCATCTTCGGAAAAGATTTTACTCGTGCTATGTGGTAAAAAGCTTAACAAAACATCCTCCGGCTCCATTCCCTCTCCGTTGTCGGAAACCGCTATTTTCCTTAAGCCAAAATTCTCTATTTCTACTTTTATAATCGAGGCACCTGCATCAATGGAATTCTCAATTAGTTCTTTTACAACCGAAGCCGGCCTCTCAACTACCTCTCCGGCGGCTGTTTT
>CAZEAL010000005.1:0-4240 GCA_964510265.1 uncultured Candidatus Saccharibacteria bacterium | reverse complement strand
CAATATTAGTTCCGACAACTTTGAAGCGATTTTGTATTATCTGAGACAGATCGAAATGAAAGTAGTTCTGCCCAGCCAAATATTAACTTTATGAAAAGAACAGATGTAGCAGTATTGATACCGGCGATTAATGAAGAGCTGGTATTAGGATTGACCCTGGAATCATTGTTGAACATTGTCGATAAAAAACACATCTACGTGGTAAATGACGGTTCCACCGATAAAACCGAAGAAATCGCTAAATATTATATAGATAATATTTTAACAATACCTAACGGAGGGAAAGCTAAAGCTTTGAATACAAGTTTAGAATATTTTAAGTTGCCCGATAAATATGAATATATATTTTTTATGGATGCCGATACCCAGCCCAACGAGGAGTTTTTGGATGTGACGATGAAACACTTTGATGAAGATAAAGATAAAAAGGTAGTTTGCGTTGTCGGCAGAGTTCACGGTTTGGGTGGTTCCTGGATCTCAAAATACAGAAAATGGGAATATTACATTGCGCATACGATTCATAAAAGAGCACAAAGCTATTTGCGTTCAATACTTGTGGTTCCGGGTTGTGCAACCGTTTACCGGAGTTATGTATTTAAAGAAATTAAATTTCCGCGTGGTACCTTAACCGAGGATATGGATTTCACATTTCTTCTTCACAGGCACGGTTATACTAATATGGTTTATGAAGACAAGGCCGTGGTATTTACACAGGATCCGCAGACATTAGTCGGATTCTTAAAACAAATAAACAGGTGGTATATAGGTTTTTGGCAGTGTGTCAGAAAACATCAACTACCGTGGAAAGGACAGCCACTGGATTTTGAAGTGGCTCTGCTGGGTATTGAAGGACTATATAACGGTTTGTTGATATTGATGTTTTTTTTGGGTTTGCCTTATTTATATTTAACCGGTATTTTACACTTCTTTTCCAAGCCGTTGCTGCTGGATTTTGGTATCTTCTTTTTTCCCACTATTCTTTTTAGTGCAATAAAAAACAGAGACATGTCACTGATTTTATATATCCCGCATTTTTATTTCATGAGGTTTCTGGCATGTTTTGTATTTTTGAAAGGTTTTTTCAGCGGCTTTATGAGCGAGGAAAAAGATTATAGTTGGGATACACAAAGGTTTGTGATAAAATAGCGGCATGTCAATACAATCTCCGCAGGTAGGAGGAGTGTCATTATTGTTTCATCTATTGATAATTATGATAATAAAAATTGCGGGTGGATTAAAAAAATTGAAATCAGTAATTAAAAAATCTTACGTCCATTCCGCCAATTTGCCATAAAATAAATTTATTCACACCCAGATCTTTTACAATGTCTATTTTCTGTTTTACCGAAACATAGTCCGATAACCATCCTTCAAAGTCGGAACCTTTATAAACCATTTCTCCGGATGCTAGATCCCTTTTTACCTGGTAATCTGCAGGAGCCTTTTGAGTAAGATACTCTGAAAAATCATCATATTGGTATCCATCTGCACTTAATACTTTTCCGTTCTCCGTTTTCCATATATAACCATAAGTAGGTATTCCTATTACCAGTTTTTCTGCCGGTACAAGCTCTTTACTGTATTCAACAACTTCTTTCAGCCAGTCTTTGGGCGTTATGGCTCCCGGTTCGGAAAATGTTCCATGCTTGTCGTATGCCATGATTCTAATTTCGTCTGCTATATGAGCAATATATTTGGTGTCCTGTCCTTCGGAGCCTTTATAGTCGTTTTTACCGGTTTTTGAATGGAGAGTAACACTCGTTTTAAATTTTTCCTCTTTTAGTCTTCCTGAAAGGTTAAGAATATAAGAAGAAAAACTTTCTTTGTAATCTTTAAATATTTCCTCAAAATCCAAATCCAATCCGTCTACATCGTATTTTTTTAACTCGTCTACAACTTTATCATTAAATTCATTTACAGCCGCAGTGTTATTTAAAAAGTCTCCCATCTCGTCGTTTTTTATTTCCGAACTTAAAGTTATGTAAACGGAAATTCCCTGGGATTTTAATTCATTCAATATTTCATTTTTGTTTACTTGGCCATTTATTTTTAAGTTGTAATCCTTATCTAACGAAAACCAGAACGGCGAAACAGAATTGAAACTCCCGCCGTGGTTTTTTACAACCTCCAAGCCAGAAGTTTCTTTCCAGTAGGCTATCCACCCTGAAAGTTCAGTTTCGTGGACTTCCTGAATTTTGGTCATTTTATTAGATTCAGCCTTTTTAAAGCTTGCACGGTTAATTACAACTACAGTTATCAAAATTCCCGCAACAAGCACAAATATAGGTTTTAATGGAATTTTGCCCATTATTACTAGTTTAACATTTTCAATAATATCTTTATAATAAACTTATGCCCGATTTAGATGTTCCTGATAATGCCACTGACCGGCAATTGGTTCCCCAGCCGTCCCACGATTTTTTAATCGTAAAATCGCGATACGAGAACAATAATAGAAAAATATTAATTCTAGCGGCTTCAGCCGTATTTATATCGTTCGTTGTATTTTTAATATCGTATTTAATATTATTGAATTCTAAAAAGGAAGTTGAATTAATTACTCCGATACCGAGACCTGGTTTAAAAACCAACGTTCCAGAGGAAATTCGAAAAGTACCCAACCCGATTACCGGTGAACTTTATAACGAAGATACTGTGCCTCCCTGGATCAGTAATCGGCCCCTCGGAATTATGATAAATAACCACCCCGACGCCCGTCCGCAATCGGCACTTTACCAAGCCGATATTGTATACGAAATAGTAGCTGAAGGCGGAATAACAAGGTTTTTGGCATTCTTTTTAACTCATACACCTGAAAAGATCGGCCCTGTTAGAAGTGCCCGCGAATATTATTTAGTTCTGGTGAAAGAACTAGGAGATGCGATGATTATGCATATAGGGTGGTCTCCTCAAGCTTTAGTGGCAATTGAATCCTGGCCGGTGAGAAGCCTTTCCAGAGGTGGTGCAACGTTCTGGAGGGAAAATCCGAATAATGTAGCCACCGAGCACACTGCTTATGTAAACGGCTTAGATCTTAGAAAACGGGGAGACGAACTTGGATGGGAAGGAACCAGAACTCTGACATCGTGGAAATTTAAAGACACAAAAAACTACGCAGAGGCTAAAGATGCGTGGAATATTTTCGTAGATTTTTGGTATAAGGGTGACTTTTCGGCAATCTGGAAATACAATCCAGATAAAAACACCTACATGAGGTATATGGGTTATGATGCAAGTGATCAGCCGCTTCCCCATTTGGACAGGGAGACAAAAGAGCAGATTAATGCTGAAAATGTGATAGTGCAATTTGCACGGGAATCTTCGATTTTAGGAGATGATAAAAATAGGTTGGAATATGAATTACTAGGGAGCGGAAAAGCTTTAGTATTTTTGGATGGAAAAGTTGTAGAAGCTACCTGGAACAAAGCGGGCAGAGATGAGCGTACTAAGTTTTTTGACATGAACGGTGAGGAAATTGAATTCAACAGAGGTAATTTTTGGATTGAGATAGTTCCGGACAGAAATATTGATCAAGTCGTCTTTAACTGATAGTATGTAATCAAGACTACTGCCTATGTCTTTATTAAAATATGTTAAAGGAACTCTTTGTATCCGAAGTAAGAGTGAATATTCTTAAAATCATGTTGGGCAATCCTTCTAAGCCGTTTCATGTTAGAGCACTTGTCCGGGCAGTTGATACAGAAATAAATGCCGTACGAAGAGAGCTTCTAAGGTTAACCACTGTTGGGCTTTTAAGAAACAGACAAAGCGGCAACAGAATATATTATTCGGTGAATACCAATTCAATCTATTTTCCGGAATTATTATCATTAATAGCAAAGGAGCAGGGTTTGGGAGCGGATATAATCAAACACATTAGACAGCTTGGAGATATAAGGTTTGCAGTTTTATCCAGAGCATTTATGAGGGGAAGGGCGTCATCGGTTTTAGACGTGGATTTGTTTATTGTGGGTTCGGTAAACATGGAAATATTGCAGAAATTGGTTAAGGAAGAAGAATCAAGAAGCGGGAAAGAAATAAACTACACAGTAATGCCGGAAGATGAGTTCACATTCAGGAAGAGAAGGAATGACACATTTATTTCAAAAGTGCTGGCACAAAGCAGAACCATGTTAATAGGTGATGAAGAAGAATTTTGCGGAATTTAACTGTAACTCACGTTTCTAATGTGGTAAATTATCTCCATGCTCAAGAACGTACATTTTAGATTAGGATTAAT
>CAZEAL010000004.1:0-2992 GCA_964510265.1 uncultured Candidatus Saccharibacteria bacterium | reverse complement strand
ATTTTTGCCTAACCCGAATAATCCGAATAAACCATTAATACAAGATGTGGTTTTTATTAACCCAAAAATTATCAGCTCTTCAAAAGATGTAGAGCTGGGGTGGGAAGGGTGTTTGAGTATTCCGGATGAGTATGGCAAGGTACAAAGGCCAAAAAAGGTTAAAATCAAGGCTTTGAATGAAGAAGGCGAAGAAGTCAGAATAAACGCCTCGGGGTTTTTCGCCCGTGTAATCCAGCACGAAATTGACCATTTAGAAGGTGTTTTGTTTACATCAAAAGTTGTGGGAAATACAATCACAGAAAAAGAGCTGGATAAAATTCTTGAAAAGGAAAAAAATAATTAATTATGAGAGTCGCTTATTTTGGAACATCTGACAGATCTATCCCCGTTTTGGAATCCCTGAACAAAAACTTTGAATTGGTTTTATGTGTGACAAAAACTGACACCGTTGTGGGTAGAAAACACGAAAAACGCGAAACCGAAGTTAAGAAATGGGCAAAAATAAACAAAAAGGCACTTGTCGAAATATCCGGCATGAAAGAAGATAAACTGAAAATAATAGACTCGTTAATCATGGAAAAAGTGGAAATAGCTGTTGTGGCAGATTTCAGCTTTATGATCCCCGAAGAAATTATAAATACACCAAATCATAAAATAATAAATATTCATTTTTCATTGCTGCCCAAGCTTAGAGGCGCCAGCCCGGTTCAGTTCGCGATTTTACAGGGATTTGAGAAATCAGGCATAACTTATTATTTAATGACCAAAGGTATGGATAACGGACCTGTTTTGCGCCAAGTGGAACATGAATTGAAAGGCGATGAAACAGCAGAGAAATTATACAAATCGTTATTTTTATTGGCCGCAGACAACCTTCCATCAGTTTTGAATGATTATATTAACAGAAAAATCACACCGGCAGAACAGGACGAATCAAAAGCAACATACACATATTCCCCCTCACACCCAAAAAACACCTTTATATTCAAGGAAGACGCCGAAGTAAACTGGGAAAACGATGACGAATATATTTGGAGATGTATAAGAGCATACACTCCGTGGCCGATTGCATGGACTACCCTGGAAAAATTGGAAAATTCTCCATTGTTAATGGTTTTGGGTTTAAAGGTAAAACCAAACAAAGACAAGAACTTAAAGATAAAAATTTACGAAGCTAGATTAAATACGGATACAAACGAAAACACAGACAAAGAAAACAAAAATCAAAATAAAAATTTCAAGCTAAAAATAACAACCCTCCAAGTTGAAGGAAGCAAAAAAATAAGCTGGGAAGAATTTAAAAATGGATATCTGGAGGAGAGAAATTAAGCTTTAGGGGTATTTGCAGATTTTTCTGTATTTACAGCCTCAAATTTCATTCTTTTAAGACACGAACTGCATAAAACTACTTTTACATTTGTACCGTTTAAATTAAATCTTTTTACCCTTAAATTTGGCATCTGTCTTATTGTAGTTCTTCTCACAACACGTCTACCTACACCCCTAGGCACTTTATTTCCTCTTAAATAAGATTTTCCGCACACCTCGCAAATTCTCGACATAGTACAAGGGATTAAACCACACAAATCTATAATTGACAATAATTGCTTTAAGAAAATCAAGATTCATTAAACTGATATTATTTGGTAGAATTTGCCCATTGCCTAAAGAATTCATGTGACATGCCATCCTAGCTCAGCGGTAGAGCAACGGTTTTGTAAACCGTAGGTCGTGGGTTCGAATCCCACGGATGGCTCCATTAGCAGGTTCACAATACGGACTTTTATGCTTATATTCACAGTGAAGAATGGCCTGCAGAGCACTTCTACACTCGTGTAAAACATGAATTTGTCGTATATTAAGCTGTGTAGTTAGCCGAGGTACCAAAGTGGTCAAATGGAACTGACTGTAAATCAGTGGGCGTAAGCCTTCGGGGGTTCGAATCCCTCCCTCGGCACCATTATATTCAACCCGCAAAGTTCAAATTTTCTACAGGGGCAATATTATACAAACCTGCCTCATTCGACCTAAAAGATAGTATTAATCCAAATTCGCTTTTAAATTTCTCGTATACTTCCCCAAATATTTTTTGATCCAAAACTAAGACCACTGCTCCATAAGTTTTAGCGTAATGAACTAAATCTTTAAATATATTTATTGAAGTACCGACGTCCAAATTACTGAAAGGCTCATCAACAACAAATACTTTTCCTTTCATGAAAACATCCAGCGCATACAATATTCTCCTTCTCTGACCTTGCGAAATGGGAGGTTCCGACAACACAGCATCCATAAAATACAAAGACGCTTCGGGAATATATGACAATAAATGATTAAAAGCGAAATACTCTCCTCTCAACAAGTCTGCCATCATTGTTTTAAATTTGGTTTCGCCAAACTCCCTCCTGCTTTTATTAACCAGTTCAGTAAATAAATTATCCGTATGCATATACTTGAACAATTGCCCTAAATAATAATAATGTGAATTGTTCTTGTTTTGATCTTCCGAATATTCGCCCAAAATCAAAATATCATGGTATTTATTAAATAAGGGCAAAATTGTACCCCCGTAATAATCGCTGTTTTTTATAAAATGGGTCCGTAGTTTGTCCGACTCTCCATTATAATTTTCTACCCTCTTAATAAATAAACATTCAGCCCAATAATTTTTAATATAAACACTAATGGCGTTTCTGTAGCTAGTTGAAACATTCCTTAAACCACTGAAATGTAAATACCTGTGTGACTCTTCGAGATTTGGAAAAGTCCTGAAATCCGAATCATTAATACCTATAAAATCTGCCGAGAAATCGGCGTACCTCAACGTCAGCAAACGCCCAAATATCGATTTACCAATACCTGAATCACCTATTAAAAAAGATACTTTACCGGACGGAATTAATAAGTCATTAGCTTTAATTACTTTCTTTTGGCCTATTCGGCCTGAAACATACTCCAGATTTTTTACAGATACTCCTTCCCCGCCTTGTTT
>CAZEAL010000003.1:0-1695 GCA_964510265.1 uncultured Candidatus Saccharibacteria bacterium | reverse complement strand
ATTTTAAAAAAGGTTATTTGTTAAATAACCCCCCTAGGTGGCTCTCCCTCATTCCACTTTACGCGGGAATTGTATAACACCATACATTCACACCCGCACAGCGGGTGGTTTATTAATTGAAATTATGATTCTAAACAATCGCTTTATTTCCACTTCCAAAATCCCTACTGGTGCTTTTGAGGGCTGAATGCAGGGGGGGTGAATTGTGCGAGCCAAAACACAAATTTCATATCTTGCTCAAATTTATCTGTTAGTATTGCAACTGCGTCTCTAATATCTTCGTATAGATCTATATTTTCTAGTTTGAAAATTTTTCCTTCTCCATATTTAATGTGTACGTCATATACTATGAGGTCTTCAAGTTGTGTGAACAATTGGCTCGCTTACAGTTAAGAGATTCTATTATTGGGGTTAATTGCAAAAATCTATATTTTCGAACTCCGTGTCGCCTATTTTGATTTTTACTACTGAGTAATAAAATCCGCCAATTGTGCTATCCGAATTGGTTATAAGTACATTAATCTTTTCTCCAGCTTTAAAGCTTTTATCTAGTTCTGGAAATTTATCCATTTCTAAATATATAACAGGGATCATTACTAAACCAAGTGGATCTGGCAATGAAGGAAATAGGTTCGCAATATATCTATTTTTGTCTTGATGATAAAAATATTGAGAGGCAATATTCGGTTCAACCCAAATAAATTCTCTTGGGAATGACGCTTTTATTTTGTCAGTTTTTTTTAAATAATTTACGTTTGTTAACTTTCCATCGTTTTTCATTGCCTTTAAGTCCTGAATCTCAGCTTCCAAGTATTTATACTCGTCTTGAAATGTTGAGAGAGCTATTGGTTGTTTTATGTTTGTGCATGTTTGTCCATTTTGCACTCCGTATGTATATCCGTTACTATTTGCGCCTGTTGTACACCCAGTCATCAACAGCAATATGCCTGATAAAAAGATGAGGGCTGTTTTTTTGATAAGATTGTGTTGCATAATTTTTGGTTATTTTTTGTAAGTATATGCTGTCCCCCTTATATCAAAAAGATCTATCTATTCTTCTTCGATGTTCTTCCCAGGGTGTTTCGTATTTTTTTATGTACTCTCTTTCAAGTCTTCCTGGACTTCGAATTCCATCAAGGAGCTGTTCTAAAATTGATTTGTCGCCTGAGTAAGCTTCCTCTTGTGAACCACTAACTAAAATAATGTTTAGTAATCTCACAACTTCATCTTGATCTTCGTATAGTGTTTTTCTTTTAATTTTCGATGCTCCTTTTGGGTAAGTTAATTCGAGTAATATTTGAGGCGTTAGGGCAAAATATTTTGTTACTTGAAGGAAAGCTCCATTTTCATTATAAATGGTTTTCGATGGAAGCTGTTTTCCTACAATAGGTGAGTCGGTGGTTATAAATAATTCCTTACCACGTGCTATGTATACCTTCCACTTCATGTTGTACAAAGCATTCGCAAAACCTTCTTTGCCGAGTCCTATGGAATCTACCATAAATTTTAGATGAGAAAGGTTATCTTTACTTTTGAACGCTTCGGCATGGTCTCCGCCATACATTTCCTTGATTTTTTCTGAAATACTATTATCCATTTGAATCAATAACCACGCCTAAAAGACGTGGTTTGAGGAGAGCCCCTAGAAGGGGCTGTGCTTTAAGGACTTTAGCTCCAGCCTAAATCAAGCTGGTC
>CAZEAL010000002.1:0-6614 GCA_964510265.1 uncultured Candidatus Saccharibacteria bacterium | reverse complement strand
AAATACGAGTACTTAACAATTTCAAAACCCGTATCTTTAAGCTTTTGCTTTATTTCCACACTATGGTATCTCCTTTTATGGTGAAGCGCTTCATCATGTTCGCTCCATAAAAATTTATGAGCCGGAACATTAACAATAAAATACCCGCCTTTTTTAAGCATAATATGTGCTCTCCTCATTGTCTCTAAATCATCCTGTATATGCTCTAAAACATCCAGTGCCAGAATAAAATCATATTTTTCTTTTTCCTGTGAAATGTCTAAATTATTAATATCACCCAATACAACATTTACAAGATTTCTTTCTTTGCAAAAGTTAATTGCTTCTTCGGAAATATCTATTCCTTTTACGTTCCCAAATTCCATAAGGGATTGAGTTATTTCACCTGTTCCACAACCGATTTCCAGAATTTCTAATGGACGCTTCATTTCCTCAGAGTATATTTGTATCAAATTTCTGACTAAAAATAATTTACCCTTATGCCACCAAAATGATTTTTCAAATTCTGCCATTCTTGTATATTCTAATTGCTGCATATGTAGATGTTATCACAACAACGGACATAAAACTTAATAATATTGTGCTTATAAATACCGTTGGGTTATATCTAAATATTACTGTGTGTTCGCCTTTTGAAAGATTAAATTTTATAAATATATCAGAATAATCAGGGAGAATCTTCACTCCATCGACAAATGCATCCCAATCCTTATACGACCTGATAAAGGTCTTAACCATGTGCTCTTCGGATGAATCTATTTTAAAAGAAATCTCACTTTGGCTAATATTTAAATACTCAATATTTTCTCCTTTTATATATGGCAGTGAACTATCATTTTGCATATAAATAACATCCCCAAGTGAATTTAATATTTGGTTAACCCCTAAAGTATCAGTGAGCTTTTGATAAAAATCGTAGGTATTATATTTATTAAACTTTATCGTGGTATCTGAAAATGAAGTTGGCACTTTTACATCTGCAAATCCCACATCATATAAATACTCTGAATAAAGCTCCGGTTCCATCTGGCTGTAACCGAATATTCCATTTGAACTATAGTAAAGTCCCATATTTTTATAAATCGTATCATTGTATATATAAACTTTTTTATACATTGAATCATCAGGTATTAATATTCTTTCCTGGACTTTAATTTGGTTTATATTTACAAATTGCGTGGCCATAACTTGAATACCGAAAAATACGATATCTGCCATTAATATAATAAATGTCATTTTTATATTTTTTAATTTAAGTGAAATTAATATTGAAACTAAAATTAAAATCCAGAATATCATATAAATATCTTTTTTAATGGCTCCGTTAAGAAATAAATTAAATGCTTTTGTTGTGTTTTGGCTAGTTAGTGAAAATAATAATATTAAGATGAATAACAATACCGGTATTATATAAATTCTTAAATATTGTTTTATATTTCGGATATCCAGTGAAGAGGTATCTCCAATAAAAAAACCATAAGTTCCTATACTTAAGACTAGACTAAGTAAAATCGTACTTCTGCCCCAATACCTAAACATTGAAATTATCGGAATCTTTATATTATTTAAGACCGGCACATAGGAGATAAAAGCCAAAGTGACAAATAATAAAATAAGTACGGAAGAAAAAATCATGATTTTTTTATCCTTTAAAAGGAAAAGTCCCAGGAAACCAAATATAACAACTGAAACGCCTTGATAGATATATGTTTCATGAATAAAATATTCATCATTAACTTGATTCCATTTGTAATCTCCATCTTTGCCTGTGATAAAAGGATAAATAATGTTTACTGCCATAATAGGTGCGAAAGAACCTTCATATAATTTATATGAACCTCCTTTTCTGGAACTCTCTGTATATAAAAGAAATGCCGGTATGAGTAAAGGCAGGCAAAGTAATACAAACAACACCAAAAATACCGCGTATTTTCGGACATTTAAAACTAGCTTATTATCAAATAACACGATATAAACACCCAAAACTGCTAATTTTAATAATAATATCTGAATAGATCCATTATAGAAATCAAAAAGTAAGATTCCTCCTAGAAATATTAATTTTTTAATATCCGCTTTAGTTAGAAATCTATCTAAAAGTAATAGGCACAATGGTAAGGTATATACGGATAAAACAATTTCAAAATGCTTCTGATGATATAAATTAAACAAGTTGAAGAAATAAACTAAATTTGAAGCAGCAAATGCCAGTAAATTATCTCCAAATTTCCGTTTTAAAAAATAAAGCAGGCTAAGTGAACCTAATAAGTAAAAGATAAAATGCATTATTTTGTAATAATTAAAAGGTCCGAAAAGCATCACAAATAATATATTTAATGGATTTAAATAGCCTGCTGTAGGATCGGCGTACATTGGAAAGCCGGAAAAAATCCTTTGTGTGTAAAAAGGAAACTCTCCTTTTTGCAAGCTTTGATATAAAAAATATTTAACCGGGTAGTGGTAACCCTCCGGATCTTCACCTCCAATGAAAGTATTGGAATTCAATAGTGGAAAGAAAAACACCAAATATGTTAAACAGGTAATAATTATTGCTTTCCGCATAAAATATATTGTATCGATAATCTTATTTGATATAAAAGGTCACTCCGCGGTTTTTTTTAACCCCCTAAATCGGTCGCCAGACATGAAAACCATCTTCCCACTGAATTAAATACCATGAGTAAAATATATAAAAACTAATTATAAATATATAAAATAACAAGTTGTTTCTGCTTTTTAATGATGGATTATATGCAGCTATACAAAATATAGGAATAAACCAGATCAGATATGTTCTATTTAAAACTGGTGTAAACAAATAAAAAATTAAAAATGGTATAACTCCCAAAACATATGTATTTAAATTCTTATTTCTAAGATATAAAAGTACTGCTACTACCCAACCTCCCAACGATGCTATAAGTGAATAAACTTTAAGGGGAATAACCTGAAAGAATTCAATGTGTAAATAATAACTTATATAAAATAAAAAAGGCCTGCCTTGAAGTTCTCTAACTGAATGAATAAAAACTGACCCCCGAAGCATTGTTAAAAAGTCATCTAAACTTCTTAAGAAGGGAGCCGCTATAGCTATTCCTGTAATACTACAGGAAAGTAAAAATTTTTTTCTGTCGGGCGTTTTCAATAATAGCAACGGGAATATTAGAATAGGGAACGTTTTAAACGCGACTCCTAATGTTATAAACGTACCGGATAATACTGAATCCTTTTCTAAATAATACAGACTCAACATCATAAAAAAAACCGCCAAAGGGTCAATAAATGTGTAACTTCCACGGAATACCATGTAAGGATTAAATAACCAAATTATAAGAGATAAAAGCATAATTTTTATATCTTTCTTAACGAAATATTGGACCAACAACACCCCCACACCCAAATCAGCGAGTAAAACGGGTATTTTCCATAAAAATTGAACTTCGATATCAGTAATTAAGTGAATCATATACAAGAAAGAAAAAAGATAAATTCCTAACGGCAGATAAGAATAACCATGGTTTCCGGTATCATCAGGATTTGAGAAACTCTGAACAGTCCAAATATAAGGATTACGACCTCCTAAAAAATCCACAACAGCCTTCTCATATGCATAAATATCTTTGCCAACCTGATCAAAATATTTTAGCCTGTCAAAAACCGCGAACACAAAGATTGAAAATAAAAGTATAAAAATAAAAGTATGTTTGTATTTCATAGCATTAAATAATCTCCATAAACATCAAACCCATCGCTCCATTGCATTAAATATAATAAGTAAAACAGATAATAGGCTAAAGCTAATACATAAAATTTAAATGGGGATTTTCCAAAATATCTGTTAAACACTGCAATAATATATACAGGCATCACCCACATCAAATGAGTTCTGTTTAAAACTGGAGTAAGAATATAAAAACAAAAAAAAGAAAGGGAACTTAACAAATACTTATCTTCAACTTTCTTTTTATAGAATAGAAATATAGTTAACAAACCACCGGAAAACAAAGCGGAATAAACATAAAATTTAAATAAACTGTATTGCAGAAAACTAATGTTATAACCCTGTAGGTAATAAGAAATATAAGACAGAATCGGTTTTCCTTGAACTCCTCTTTCACCATGCACTAAAAGGGAACCTTTTATATAGTAAACTAAATCTTCAGTTGATTTAAAAAAGGGAATGCTTATTATTAAAAATAACAGTAACCCGATTATTATCAGTTTCTTCCGTTTAATAATTGCGAAAAAAATCGGAAGCAGAATTATTGGATATGTTTTAAAAGAAATTGCAAGCGAATATAAGAAAATACTCAATTTATTCTTTATACCTAAAAAGTACAGAGATAAAAATACAAAAAATATTGTAATGGGTTCTGTATTAGTATAGCTTCCATATAGTAAAAAATGTGGGTTGAAAAACCACATAATTAAAGAAAAAAGAAGCGCCGTGAAGCTTTTTTTAAACATGAGCACACACAAAAGTAATCCTACCCCCAAATCAGTCGCCAAAATTGGAAGTTTCCAGAGTCGTTGGAGTGGAATATGAAAATTATCATAGAAAAAATATAATAAAGATTGGATATATAATAGACTTGGTAAGTATGCATAGCCGTGTTCCAGCCCTTTTTCCGGCTTTTCATAAGTCATAACTGTCCATTTATATGGATTTACTCCAGATATAAAATCCTCGACAGCTTTCCTATAGGATTCAAAGTCTCCTCCGGCTTCGTCAAACACTCTATAGCGTAAATAAGTACTCAATAAGAATATCGCTAATAACACCAGTACTTTTACAACTCTTTCTTTATTATTTTTAAAATATAAGAAAAATCCGGAGATTTTTTCCATAGAAATATTTCCTGCCATATACAGTAAATTATAACTTTAATTCAACACCGACACGAATATTTACCGCTCTGATTTTGCCCTCCGGCAAAAAGTATATATAATTATACATAGACCTGTATTAATATATTTTGTGAAAGGAGATACATATGCCTTTTGAACTTCCAAAACTACAATATGCATACGATGCATTAGAACCACATATTGACGCGATGACCATGGAAATACATCATTCAAAACACCACGCAGCTTATATAAATAATTTAAATAAAGCGTTGGAGCCGTATATAGATTTACAAACTAAAGAATTGGAGGAATTAGTAAAAGAACTTAATAGTCTGCCCGAAAGTATAAGAACTGCTGTACAAAATAACGGAGGGGGTCATTATAATCATACATTTTTTTGGAAATTACTGACTCCGAACAGTTCTAAATCACCTGAAGGACCGCTTGCAGACACCCTAAAAAAAGAGTTCGGTAATTTTGAGAATTTTAAAATGGAATTTAATAAAGCGGCTATGGGCAGATTCGGCAGTGGATGGGCATGGTTAATTATGGATAGCAATAAAAACCTAAGCGTAGTCTCAACCCCTAATCAGGATAACCCTTTAATGGGAGGATTTGTCCCCGTATTAGGTTTGGACGTCTGGGAACATGCATATTATCTTAAATACCAAAACAGAAGAGCCGACTATGTAAACGCTTTTTGGGAAGTTGTAAACTGGATTCAGGTTCAAATAAACTACGGAAAAAAGGAAGCCTAATTAACACTGCTTAAATTATGACCCGTAATATTGTTTACTCAATTGCAATTATTCTGGTAGCCCTGGTAGTTAAAGTTATTTCTAATCTCATTATTAATAATGCATTAACTAAATTTGATAAAAACTTTCTATTAAAGCAGCGGGCGCTAACTATAGCTACATTAATAAAAAATACTTTAAATTTAGCCGCTTTAGTAATTACGATAATCATGCTGCTGGATCAGTGGGGGATTAATATCGCTCCAATTATTACAAGTGTCGGAATTGCAGGGTTGGCAGTAGGATTTGGAGCTCAAGCTTTAGTTAGAGACATAGTGACAGGAATATTCATTTTAATTGAAAATCAATACAATGTTGGTGATAAATTAAAAATCGCCGGTTTAGAAGGACGCGTAAAGGAAATAACTTTAAGATCTACAATTTTACAAGATGATTTTGGCACAATTCACATCATTCCCAACTCTTCTATTTCTATAATCACAAAACTAAAATAGGCTTTTTATATATTGTCGCATTAAGTTTTCCGTCGACGAATATCTCTTTATCAACCGAATATGAAGACAAAAATACCGGATCAGACAATTTGAATTCTTGATTATCTATTACATCTATATAATATTGCGGAAGGTAATTACTTCCTGGGGGTGTTATATCAAATTCTCTAAGATAATACTCTGCTAGAGTAGAGTTATCATTTGTATATATTCCGCGCACACCCATTTGACTAAGCATATAATTTCTTATTAAATCCCACCCCCTGTAATAAGGAAAACCGTATAGATATAGATGATAACTGTTGTTGGCTTTTCGCAATTTATATAATGCTTGTTGATCTTTCCACGGATACCCGGTATTTAAAAGAGGAATATAAACTGTTGCTTTTATAAAAAACGATACTACAAGAATAGTAATAATAGCTCCAAAAAATAATTTCTTTAATTTACGGGAAACAAGATAGTTTTCTATAAAATAAACGAACCCCACACCTGACATAACATATAGAGG
>CAZEAL010000001.1:0-2935 GCA_964510265.1 uncultured Candidatus Saccharibacteria bacterium | reverse complement strand
GGTTTCTCCTCAAAAGTTTACGCAAAAGCAACATTGATATCGATATTGCTGTTTTTAATAACATTTTACATTCCCGGTACTCCTACCAACCAAAAACTGATGGCCGTTTCAAAAAAATACTCTTATTTATCTGATTACTTTTATGAGAATTTCGCACACAGAAATAAATTATTGTCAGCTCAAGTTTTAGGTGCCCAGTCAGCAAAAATAAATTACCCGTATCTGGCTTCTGCATTAGAAATGCCGGCCATCAGCGCAAAATCGGCGGTTGTCATTGATAAAGCCAGTGGAAAAACTTTATTTGAGCTAAACAAAAACCTGCACCTGGCTCCTGCATCTACTACTAAGTTGATGACAGCTCTGGTTTCTCTCGATTTATATAACTTGACTGATTATTTAAGTGTACCTTATTTGTGTACCTTGAGTGAAAGCCAGAAAATAGGATTTACTGTGGACTCGAATGTTAGAGTGAGAGATTTATTGATTGGTTTGCTTGTGGGGTCAGGCGGGGATTCGGCGTGTGCACTTTCTGTTGGGAAAGTATCAACAAATGAATTTGTTGATTTAATGAACAAGAAGGCTAAGGAGCTTGGCATGGAAAACACTCAATTTACTAATCCTGTAGGATTGGACGGTGCTCATTTTTCTACGGCAGATGATTTATATAAGCTTGCGCATTACGCAACAGAAAATGAAGTAATTAAGAACATTGTTAAACTAAAGAATATAGATATTCCCATATTGAATTTGGATGGTACAAATACAAATATATCTGTAGTAAGTACAAATAAATTATTGTGGGATATAAAAGGAAGTATAGGAATTAAAACCGGGAAGACGGAAGCGGCGGGAGAAGTATTAGTTTACGAATACAACAACGACAAATTAGATAAAGATATTGTGATAATAGTGATGGGAAGTCAGGATAGATTTTTAGATACCCAAAACCTGCTATTCTGGACACTTAAATCTTATAAATGGGAAAAAGACTCTTGAAAATATAGAAATAGTTATTTATTGGTTTCTGTTAGATTAGGCGCGTTCTGCTTGATCAGGCTGCCTATAACTGCCGGATAGTAAATTGTTATTTCGCCTCCGGTACTTCCGGCTGCCGAGTAGTTTCCTTCAAAAACATAAATAGGTTGTAAAAACTTCTGAAACTTGGGGGTTTCGTAATAAGCCAGATAGATATCATTGATTAATATTCTATCTACTTTAACAGGTTTGTATTCCTGGAATACATTTGACTCTCTGGAGGTTACGTTGGCAATTACTCCTGTTCCTTTACTGACTGCAGCCCACACGTCTTCTATTGGTGAAACAGGGTAAGTTGCGTTGGATAGTGTGTCTATATCCCAAAAGTTATATTCTACTAAAGGATTATTTATAAATGTTTCTGTAGAGGAGCTAATATACACCCGTATGAGCCCTCTTTTTGGATCGGAGCCAAGTATAGGTACTCCCTTAATCTGTCTGAAGAAATCTACAGAAGCGAGTTGAGCTTCTTTTAATACTTCCGTAGGAATAATTGCATTACCGGAGAATTTTCCCAGTACAACTTTTGGATTGGAATTAGAATATAAGGGATCATCGAGTCTTTTGATGATTGTTAAAACACTTCTTGCTCTTCTAATGGCCTCATCCTGATTTAAACGGCCGGATGCCATTTTATCTTGTTTTCCGATTAGCTGTGTGGACATTTTCAGTTCGCGAGTGTCAATGTTTATAGATAGTGCCGACCCTGAAATAATATTTCTCCAAGAATAAATATTTCCTTTGAGATCGGAAGTTAAATCACTATCCTTAAAACCCAAAGTTGATGCATCATCTTTCGCGTCTTTTCCGGCCTGATATGAAAATTTTGCCGGTTTGAATTTATAGACTGTCATTTTGTCTGGTAAATCGGAGGGAAGCCTACCGTCTCTTGTATTTAGCACAAAGGTAGGGTTAGAAGTCTGCAATGCTTTCTGGCTGAATTCCAGGGGATCGAGTAACCCGTAAACAGGGTTTGTAGTGTCTTTAGTAGGATTTAAGAATCTCCAAAAATTCTTTAACTGAGGAAAAAACAGCAAAGTAATAAAGTAGTAAACAACTACAAATATGACAAGCATTTTTACACCGGATCTAAAGTTTGCTGAAGTGGTTGTTAAACTCATACATATAAATATTAACATTATGATAGAATTCAGTCATGCCGCAAGTTAGAACCAGAATGGCTCCCAGTCCCACAGGTGAATATCATATTGGAGGTATGAGGACACTTTTGTATAATTACGCATTTGCCAAAAAGAATAGCGGGAAATTTATATTGAGAATTGAAGATACTGATAGAGAAAGGTATGTTGAAGGAGCTGCCAAAAGACTGATGCAAGTTATTAAGGATTACGGATTAGATTGGGACGAAGGTCCCGAGGCAGACGGCCCGTTTAAACCATATATTCAATCGCAGCGTTTGGATGTTTATAAAAAACATGCTCAGGAACTAATAAAAAACGGAAATGCCTATTATTGTTTTTGTTCTGAGGAAAGACTGGAGAAACTAAGGGAAGAACAAAGAAAGCAGGGTCTGCCAACAACGAAATATGACAAAAATTGTTTGAATTTGGATAAGAAGGAAATTGAGGAAAAGTTAAATGGCGGGGAAAGACACGTTATTAGGTTGAAAGTGCCAGAAGATGAAGAAATACTGGTTAATGATATTATTTTGGGCGAAGTAAAATTTAATTCTAACGATATAGACGATCAGGTATTACTAAAGTCCGACGGCTATCCGACTTATCATTTGGCAGTTGTAGTTGATGACCATTTAATGGAAATTTCACATGTGCTTAGAGGTCTTGAATGGCTTCCGTCTACTCCCAAACATATTCTTCTTTATAAATATTTTGGCTGGGAACTGCCTGTTTATGGGCATCTGCCCTTGCTCAAAGAAATC